>NZ_BADU01000096.1:0-13210 GCF_000239875.1 Pseudoalteromonas sp. BSi20311
TTTTATTGCTATTAAATATAAGCTTTAATTTAAATTTGTGCTGAGAATTGGCTTTGAGTCGCAGGAGAAGTGGCCAGTTGGTAAAAGCTAGCAATGCGACCAGCACGTGCTTCTACTTCAACATCACGCGTTTGCTCTTCGCTTTTAGCGGTTTTTACTTCTGAACTTTCGCTATTAGAAAACGATGCACTGACTCTACTTTGACCTTCGCTGCTGTCTTCGTCATCCGCTGATGCTAACTCAGCTTGTGCTGCGGCTATTTTTTGAGTGGCATCTGCTGCAATTGCCCTGTCGGCACCTGAAGGCTCTGCTGGCGCTAGTGCTGCAGCACGTACCGTTTGCATTTTATCAATGGTTGCTTGAGGGTCACCATTGATAACCCCAACATCTATCGGTACTTCACCACCTACGGCATAGTTAGTACCGTCAGGGCCTCTTTGGTATTCATAGCTAGGAGAGCCCGCATATTGTCCACCCACAGCGGCATGCGCTTGCTCATGTGTTCGCACTTCAGTGTCGCGTGCTTTAAGCTCTTTAATTTGTTGAAGTTCTTGCTCAAGTTGCAGCTCTTCTTGCTCACTAACTTCTTCTGCAGCTTGTTGTTTTTCTTGCTCGGCATCATCTTGATCGCTATCTGCATTGCCTTCGCGTTGCGCAATCGTTTTATCGTCTGCAATTTTGCCACTCGCATTGTAGGTTGAGCTGTCGCTATTTCCTGGCAGTTTGGCTTTTTCTGCATCACTTTGGGCTTTGTTTTCTGTGCTACCGGCAGTGTTTGCAGCGGCTGGGGGAATGACTTCACGTAGCTGGTTGTCACGCCGAGCAGTCTCTGTATAAACATTTGCGGTGTTTATATTGATAGACGGAAATGGCGTGACAATATTCATGAGAAATTACACTTTAATATCAACTAAAGTGCCTAATACGTCATCTGCAGTTTGGATAGATTGCGTGTTTGCCTTAGCATTAAACTCTTCAACTTTTAAGTTTACTAATGCATCATCAATTCGTGCAGGTTGAGATACTGGCGCGGTGACTGCTTCTTCAGGACGAGCGGCCGTTAATTGACGTTGCTGCGCTAGTTGAGAGTCGTCTTGCTGCTCTATGCTGGCACGATTAATCTCAGCGCTGGCTTTTTCAATTCCTTGGCTGGCTCTATTAAACCCTTCAACACCACTATTGAATACAGATCCTATTGGCATAATAATAAACCTCCAGCAAATAAATATTGTTTAATTATCGCTCAAAAATCACGCAAAATAAAGCTTTAAACCGCAGTAATCATGGCTTTGCTTCAAAGCATTGATTTAACGGCAGATAAAAATTCACTTTTATGAGAAATAAAAGGCGCATGCGATGCTTTGTCTAACACTTCGTACTCAAAGTCAGCATTAAGTGCCACCATTTTCTTAATGGCCCGATAAGGAACGAGAGAGTCTAAGCGCCCAAAAATGCCGCGAATAGGAACTGGGCATTGAGCAAATAATTCGCGTAAATCTTCATTTTGCAGTATGTCTAGTCCTGCACTTAAGGCCTCGTTATTCGGGGGCGATGACTGACTCAATAACTGCTTTAGCTGTTTTATATCATCTCGAGCAGACTCACTGCCCATTGCCTGAATGGCCAAAAAACGCTCTATCGTTTTTGAACGCTCTTGCAATAACTGCTCTTTAAACTGTGTTAATACTTTAGGCTTAATGCCAGCCCATGGCAATTGCTCTGCAAAAAAGGGGGTTGAGGCAACTAAAATAACTTTTGATACTTTTTCTGGCCAATGTTTGGCAATATAAATGGCAAACAATCCACCCAAAGACCATCCCATTAGTACCGATTGCGGTTTTAGCTGCTCACTCACCCGCTTTGCAGCATCATGTAATGTATAAGGACTTAAAGAGGCGCTACTGTCACCATAACCGGGTAAATCTAAACAGCGCACTTTACCTGAATATAAAAATTCTAATTCTGGTTTTATTAACTGCCACACACCTTGGTTCATTCCCCAACCATGTAACAACACACATTCATTTTGCATATTTACCTAACCTTAACCAAACTTAAGATCCATGATAGCGCTTTAAAAGGAGTTTGTAATGAGGATCATCAGCGAATGAAACTCAGCCTAGGTGATTGGCTATTTCCCTCTTACTGTGTGTTGTGTCAAAGTCAGATCCACAGCTCAATGGGGCTTTGTCAATTTTGTTTAAATGACTTGCCATTGCTAGATTTGGCCGAGCATGACAATTTATTTTACCGCCCTGATATTGTAGAAATGTTTCCTAACTGCAGCTTTGAAAAGCTGTTTGCATGTGCCTTTTACCAGCCCCCTTTTGATTTATGGTTAAAACAACTTAAATTTAATAATCAAATCCATTATAAAAAAGCACTGCAGCAAGTCATAAAAAAGCAACTTACTGTTTTTATGACTAAACACCCTATAGCTGTTGATGCATTTATTATTTTACCTTTACATAAAGCGCGCTTTTTAACGCGTGGATTTAATCAGGTAACCCAAGTATGGCAACCCTGTTTGGCGTCAAATAAGGTGTTAAATAATGCGTTACTTCGCCATAAACACACTTCGGCACAATCACAATTAAGCAAAGCTAAAAGGGTCAAAAATTTACAGCAGGCTTTTTCATGCACGATTAATTTAGAGGGAAAAACGGTAGTAATTATCGATGATATTATGACCACAGGAGCAACTCTTAATGCGGCTACATTATCGTTAAAAGAAGCGGGCGCTAAACACGTATGGGCATTCACTACGTGTTTAACACCACTTTAGAGCGTGTTAGTTTCCACTCACGCGAAAGGTGTGACCAAAAAATAAAGCATTACTTAACAATCGGCTGGTGCCATACCAGTACCCTCTAAATACAGGGTTGTCAGTCATCGCAATAACACTACCTCGCCCATAAGAATGTGCCATTAACGCAGCTCCACCGGCCACTTGCTCTACATTTACTGCATCGGTAAAACCAGCAAGGAGCGGCTGCTGTGTGTAGGTAAGTATATTTACAAACGGTGCTTGCGAGGCTTCCAATAGCCAGGTGCTATTTTTAAATACGGGTAGTGTGTCACGCTTAAATGAAAATGTCAGAGGGTGAGTTGTATCTACCTTGGTATTAAATATCGCACCGGCAATACGCTGGCGACCCGCTAAGTGGTCTTTGTCTGCATATTTTAAACCTTGAGTATCAAATGCCCCAGCCACATCTTTACGCGATAAGTAGCTTGCTTTTAATAGCTGCTGATCGGCTAAAAACTTCGCCCCGCCTTTATGTCCCCAAATAACACCGCCTTTTCTCACCCAACTTTTAATTGCCACTTTATCGGAATCAGATAACGTCGAATAATCGCCATGCGCCAACACAATATGGCTGTAATTACTGAGCTCTAAAGACGCTAAACGATTCATTTCAACAATGGTTGGCGCTACACCTACAAAACGATCTAGGTAGTACCACACTTCACCCGCTTCATATTGGCTCACGCCTTTACCGCCAACAAGTAACACCTTAGGTGCAGAAACCACAGCCATAGAGCGCGACCCTAAATCAGCACCTTTACTGGTTAAGCCAGTAGTAATTGGTTTAAGTTCAATCCCAAACTGGCTTTGTGCTTGATTTAGCTTTGCCACCCAGTCAGTATCAGTTTGAAGCCCTGCAGGAATGATAATACTACCGGCGTCAAAGTTTACTTCTGCGTTGGTTGATACTGCAGTTAATGGTTTTAGTGCAACACGTGCTTTAATACCTTGCTGTAACAAACTGTTGAGCATTTTCGGGGCTTGCATGTCATCCCATGCGAATCCATAAGCGTAATTTTTAGTCAGTGGCGCTAACTCTGGCTGCTTTGCTTTTTGCCAAGCTGTTTTTTCTATCTCTAACCCCCAACGGCTGTTTACTTTAGCAAATGGTAAATTAAACGCATGCGCTAATGTCCAACCCGACACATCGTAAAAGGTGTTATCGGCAAAGTTTTGTTGCTCACTAAAAATAGCTTTAACTAATCGATATTGTGGTTGCGCAAGCGGCACAAAATAACTATCAGCGGTAAAGTTTTTACCCTCAGCTTTTAGCCCTTCTTTCACTGGGTACGCATTAATTTGATGTTGTTTAAGTATGCTTAAAAAATCGTTAGTACGGGTGTGATCTTCAGCTGCTTGAACAATATAGCCTTGATAGTCTTCATCTTTGGCAAGCTCAACTGCTTTGTTATAAAAGTTAGCTTGGTACTCTAGCAAAGCTTGGCGGTTATCAATCGCCGCTTTAAACGTTGATAAGCTCGTTAAAAGTTGGTTTTTAATTGTAAACGCAAACGTTAGCGGACCATTGATCGTTTCTTGAATATGGCCACGAGAACTTGCTTGTTCAAATAAAATACCCACACCCCCGTTTACATCGGGGTAGGTAGAGCCTTTACCATAATAAAAGTCATCAAAGCTTTCTTCGGTGAAGTATAACGCGTTGTTTTCATCTAATGTTTTAGCGTGATAATTTGCAATCGCTTTAGTTAGACTTACATTTTCTTCAGGGGTAATTGGGTGTTTACGACTTGGGATACCCGGTTGAAAAAAGTAGCTACTATTTGGCCCCATTTCATGAAAGTCAGTTAAAATATTAGGCTTCCAATAATGAAACTTAGCAATCCTTGCGCGCGACTCTGGGTGCTGTAACAGCAACCAATCACGGTTTAAATCAAACCAATAATGATTTGTACGACTGCTTGGCCAGCTCTCTACATGCTCTCGGGTTTGCGGATCTGACGATAAGTTCATACCCCGATTACTATTAGCCCAATTTGCAAAACGTGCTAGTCCATCTGGGTTAAGCGACGGGTCGAGTAAAATAACCGTATTGTTAAGTAGCTCATTTATTTCATCGCCTTGCGCTGCCGCTAAATAATAAGCGACTAGTAAAGCTGCATTACTACCTGATGATTCATTCCCATGAACACTGTAACCCATCCATACAACACTTGGCTGCTCCGCTGTTTTATTGTTTGAATTATTTAGGCGAGCTAAGTGCGCTTGGCGAGTTTTTTCTATATTTTTTAATTTGTTAGCCGCAGTAATCGTTAGCATAACTAACGGGCGCTGCTCATGAGTACGACCTATTACTTCAAAATTAATTCGATCGCTTTTTTGAGCTAAAATTTCCATGTAGCGAACAAGTTGGTCATGTCTCACATGCCACTCACCCACTTGATAACCCAGCACCTCTTGTGGTGTTGGTATGGTAGAATCGAATTCAACCTGTTGCTCAAAATAATAAGACAGGGGCTTTGCCATACTTGAAAAACTGGCTAGCACCACCATTATTGTTAATATGAAGCGCATATAAATCACTCTAAAAATGTTTGTTAATTGCACGCTACCATTGCTTAAAATAGATGCCAACTTTTTACGCTCAACACTAGCCGCAACACGATGAGCGGAGTATGATATGCAGTATCCGAGTAATTTAGTCAAGTATAGACGGTATTATGATTTCTATTTCCGAAACAGCGCAAGCGCATTTTGCTAAGCTATTAGCAGATCAATCTCAACAAACGAATATTCGTGTGTTTGTTGTTAACCCTGGTACATCACAAGCTGAATGTGGTGTTTCTTATTGTCCAGAAGACGCGGTAGAAGAGAGCGATATTCGCCTAAATTTTAACGGCTTTGATGCGGTTGTTGATGCTGAAAGCGCACCTTTTTTAGCCGAAGCTGAAATTGATTTTGTTACCGACAAAATGGGTACTCAATTAACACTTAAAGCACCTAATGCTAAAGCACGTAAACTAGGTGAAGATGCCAGCTTGAATGAGCGTGTGCAACACATGCTAGAAACCGAAGTAAACCCACAACTTGCCAACCATGGCGGCCAAGTTAGCTTGGTAGAGATCACCGCAGCAGGTGTTGCTGTACTTCAGTTTGGTGGTGGTTGTAATGGATGTTCTATGATCGATGTCACACTAAAAGAAGGCATTGAAAAAGAGATGATTGCTAAGTTTGATGAAATCATCGGTGTGTCTGACATTACCGATCATGAAGCAGGCGAGCATTCTTACTACTAAGCATTAATCTATTATGCTAAAGCCACTTATTTACCGCTTAGGGAGCGACCCTAAGTTGAGTTTAAAGCGCTTTTTTCGCGGGCTAGCACTATTTGTGCTAGCCGTGATATTTATCGCTGTAGGCTATTACAGCCATTATAGTTTGCAAGTTATTGGCTTAGTAATTTTAGTCCCCGCTTTATTTTTTGCCTTTTGGGGCTATGCGGGCATTTTTGCTAACCGCTTTTCTCAAGTATTAAAAAATATCCCTTCCAAAAATAATGACCCCGATCTGTGGAAGTAACGGTTTATATTAATTCGCTTAATTAAGTAATTGATTATTAGCTTTTAATTGTTGATATTTAACAATAAGCGTTACGCCTCGCATAAGCATAAAACAACTCATGGCTAACCATAACCCATTATTTTGCCAGTCCTGAAATAGCCAAAACACCCCGAAAAAGCCTACAATCGCTGAAAGCAACATACTGTTTCGCATCGCTTTAGCGCGTGTCAGACCAACAAAAATACCATCGAACAAAAAGCAGCTCATAGCTAAAATAGGCAATGCTATTACCCAAGGTAAATAGTGAATGGCCTCGTCAATAACCTCTGGTACATTCGTTAATAGCTTAATAATGCTGCTGCCAAATACTATAAAAAACACACTATACAAAACGCCAAATAACATACCCCAAAATACACTTATTTTTACCCATAGCCTTATCTTTTCAACACTTTGCTGACCTTTAGCTTGACCCACTTTGGCCTCACTTGCATAGGCTATTCCATCAAGTGCAAAGCTAACTAACATTAAAAAGTTGAGTAGAACGGCATTAGCAGCCAATGTGGTTTCACCTAAGCGGGCCGCATAAAAGGTCATAAAGCTAAAGCATAACTGCAGTACTAAAGAGCGAATAAAAATATCGCGGTTTAAGCTCAGTAATGCTGCCATTTTCTCCACACTTAACCAATTTGCTACAGCCAAACTTATACCATGCTTTTTAGCAAGTTGAACCACCAACAATAAAGCAAATACAAGCGCGATATAGTCAGCAATAAGTGATGCCCACGCAGCCCCAGCAACCGCCCAATCAAGGTACACTACAAAATAAATATCGAGCACAATATTAGTAATGTTAGTCACTAACAGTAAATAAAACGGCCCTCGCCCATAGTGCACGCCCAACATCCAGCCTAGTAAAACTAAGTTGCATAGCGCTGCAGGGGCGCTATAAATACGAATGCTAAAATACCGATAGGCTTCATTGAGCACATCGCTATTGGCAGCTGATAAATACGCAATAGCATGTTTTATAAGGGGTGATAGCAAAATAAGGAGTAAGGCAACCGAAGTGGCTAACAATAAACTGCGTTTAAGTAAGGCTGCAAGCTGAGTTAAATCATTTTTACCATAAGCCTGAGCCACCAGCCCAGTGGTACTCATTCTCAAAAAACCAGCAAGCCAAAATAAAATGGAGATCACAGTAGAGCCTAAGGCTATTCCCGCTAAATAATGCGCACTCCCCAAATGACCGATCACTGCCGTATCAACAATTCCTAACAACGGGACGGTAATATTTGATAATATCATCGGACCGGCTAACAACAACAAGCTTTTATGGTGTGCCTTATTATGTATAAGAAATTGTTTCATTTAGTATTATTATTCCTGATTTGTGGTTCTATACGCGCGCAAGCAGCTGTTATTCTACAGTATCATCACGTCAGTGAAACCCTTCCCGCTGTTACCAGCGTGAGTGCCAACACCTTTACTAAACACTTAAATTATTTAAAAGAGCATAACTTTAACGTTATTCCATTAAATGAGCTGATCAGTGCATTGCAACAAGGTAAGGCTTTAGAGGACAAAACAATCGCGATTACCTTTGATGATGGTTACAACAATAATTACGACCAAGCCGCCCCTATCCTTGAGGAATTTGGCTACCCGTACACTATTTTCGTAAACCCAAAACTCATTGATGAGCAAGCGAGCTATTTGATGGGGTGGGATAAGCTCAGGAAGCTTGCAAAAAAAGGAGCACTTATTGCTAATCATAGTGCCGAGCATAACTACCTACATAAAAAACTTGAAAATGAAACGCAAAACCAATGGCGCGAACGCACTAAAAAAGACATTCTTAGTTCACAACAGCGTATTAAAGAGGAAATAGGTCACGACTATAAATACGTTGCTTACCCATACGGAGAGTTTAACAATCAACTACAAGCACTCGTTACTGAGCTAGGTTTTGTTGGTATTGGCCAGCACTCAGGAGCCGTTAATCAACACTCTAACTTTAGCCGCTTACCGCGCTTCCCCGCATCTGGTTTTTATAGCAAACTAGGGACGTTAATTACCAAGATAAATTCAACTGCCTTTACCATTAATAAGCTAACCTATGAAGATAGTGTCACTTCAAAAAATCCACCGACACTCACTATAAAGCTTGAAACAGATGACTTTCATAAGAGTCAATTTGCCTGTTATGTATCAAGCGTTGGCCAAGCTAATTTAAATTGGTTAGACGATAGTACGGTTGAGATAACATCGCCAAAACAGCTTAATAAAGGCCGCTCTCGCTTTAACTGCACGGCTCCATCAATAAAACAAGCCGGCAATTATTATTGGTTTTCACAACCTTGGGTGATCAACTAAGTTTTACCTTTTCATTACTTGATTTAATAACCGCTGGGTCATTTTCTCCAGCGGTACCACTTCATTTGCCGCCCCCATATCAATAGCAGCTTTAGGCATGCCCCATACCACTGACGAAAACTCATCTTGCGCAAGCGTGTATGCACCTTGTTGCTTTAATGCGAGTAACCCTTTCGCACCATCACTTCCCATGCCGGTCAATAGTGTGGCAACAATATGCTTTGCACCTATTTCAAGTAATGAGTTAAATAAAACATCCACTGCGGGTTTATGTCTATTAACAGCCTCTCCATCATCAAGCTGACAATACAAAGCACTACCTTGTTTACTAATTCGTAAATGTAAGCCACCCGGAGCTATATAAGCGCAACCTGCTACCAGTTTATCGCCTTGCTGTGCTTCTTTTACGTTAATAGTACAAGTGCGCTGCATTCGCTCTGCAAATGAGGTGCTAAATACGGGAGGAATATGCTGCGTTATTACAATGGGTGGGCAATTTTTGGGCATACGTATCAGCACTTCTTTTATCGCCTCGGTTCCCCCTGTTGATGCACCGATTGCAATCACTTTATTTACTAAAAATTCAGCATGGGTGGGAATAGGTTCTGCTACAGCACTGGTTTTTTTGTAGCCTCGAACCCGTGCACTAGCCGCTACCCTGACTTTTTGCTGAACAATATCAGCATATTGACTCATCTGTTGTTTAACGTTAACCGTTGGTTTTGCAATAAAATCAACCGCCCCCAGTTCAAGCGCTTCTAGGGTTATAGGTGAGCCTTTTTGAGTAAGAGTGGAAATCATCACTACTGGCATAGGGCGTAAGCGCATTAAGTTTTTTAAAAAGCTAATGCCGTCCATTCTTGGCATTTCAACATCTAGTGTTAGTACATCTGGATTATGCTTTTTGATCATCTCTCTGGCTTCGTATGGGTCTTGTGCACAGCCCACTACCACAATATCTTTTGCCTGTTGCAGTATCTCTGTCAGTAATTGCCTGATCAGTGCCGAATCATCAATTATTAATACTCTAATCATAGCCATCCTTAAAACAGTTCTATATCCGTGGCTTTGGTTTGCTGTTCAAGATTATGCAAGTAACGCACTTCACGTTTTTCAATAGTGTTATTGTGTAAGTTTCTTAGCTTTTTAACCTGTACTTTTCCATTATGAGGATTAAAAAATATTTTACGCGGCCAGGGTCCGCCCATATCATGCGCCACTAAGTTTAGCGCTTCTTCTGCTATATA
Organism: Pseudoalteromonas sp. BSi20311; assembly: GCF_000239875.1. Taxonomy (NCBI): domain Bacteria; kingdom Pseudomonadati; phylum Pseudomonadota; class Gammaproteobacteria; order Alteromonadales; family Pseudoalteromonadaceae; genus Pseudoalteromonas; species Pseudoalteromonas sp. BSi20311. The sequence goes on from NZ_BADU01000096.1 coordinate 9,952, forward strand.
TGCATTGGCAAAACTGATATTGCCAATACCAATATCTGTCATTGCGCTAATTATTTTGCCTCCCCCAAACAGTTTTACTTTTAAGTTTGCCCGGGAAGCGCCATTTTTAAGCACTTCATTAATTAAATATTCCATAGCCCAGTTACCATAACGACAACTTAAACTATGCGCTTGGTCAATTCGCTCACCTTTTTGAATAGGTAGCATAAAGTGATTAATCCCGCCAATACCTAGCTTATCGTCGTAAACACAAGCAGCAATGCACGACCCGAGCACTGTGGTGATCAGCTCATCGTTTTTAGAAACATAAAATTCACCTGGCAATACCTTAGCGACCACACGCTCTCGCGTGGCATCCCAATAGCGTTTAATATGCTCAAATCCCGCTAATACCGGCTTAAATTGTGTTTGCATGAGCTACTTTCTGATACATGGTTTTCCCTAAGTTTTTAAATAAGACATGCTCTTTTCCCATGGTTTCTGAATGCCCTAAAAATAAATAACCTTGGTTATTTAAAATATCGGCATAACGGTTAAAAAGCTGATCCTTTGTCTCTTTATCAAAGTAAATCACTACATTCCTACACAAGATCAAATCAAATGGGCCTTTCATCGGCCAATCTTGGAGTAAGTTTAAACGCTTAAATGAAATACATTGCTGTAGCTTAGGTTTCACCTTATAACTTTGCCCGTCTTTGCTGGTTAAAAACCAGCGCTTGAGCAATGCATCATCCAGTCCATTCACATTTGCCGCAGTATAAATACCGCTCTGGGCTTTAGCTAGTACATTAGAATCAAGATCAGTTGCTAAAATTTTCACATCCCAATCACTTGGAAAAGCCCCTTGTAAGGTTATAGCTAAACTGTAGGGCTCTTCGCCGGTAGAGCAACCTGCAGACCAAATACGAACGCGTTTATTATGCTTATTTGCTTTTAGCATCGCAGGAATAAACTGCTCTTTTATAAACTCAAAGTGATGAATTTCACGAAAAAAAGAGGTTAAATTGGTAGTAATGGCGTTAATAAATGCATCAAACTCCTGGTCCTTATGATTTTTTAAGTAATCTAGGTAACTAGAGAAGTTTGTTAATTTACGCTCACGAATTCGCCTTGCTAATCGTGAGTAAACCATTTCGCGCTTATGCTCCCCAAGCACAATACCACAGGCGTTATACACTAAATGAGCCACTTCCTTAAAATCGCTATCCGTTAATAAAAACTCTTTCATTATGTACTCTCAAATAAATATAAAGATAGATTCACACTACTTCTGTGTGTGAACCATCTAAAACAGGGTTAAAACTCCTCCCACTCTTCAGCTGAGTCTACAAAGTTTTCACCTTTGCTTTTATTATTAACGAAGCTATTTTGTTGCTTATGCGTTATTTCAGGGGTGCGAATAGTGGGCGATACCACCGCCATATCTTGCTGCCCTAGAGAAAAGAAGTGCAGTAAACGGCGCATTTCATTAGCCTGCTCTGCCATAGACTCACCTGCAGCCGATGCCTCTTCAACTAATGCCGCATTTTGCTGGGTCATTTCATCCATTTGCGATACAGCTTTATTTACTTGCTCAATTCCTGCGCTTTGCTCTTCAGAGGCCTGAGTTATATCAGCTATCATTTGTGTCACACGTTTCACCGATACCACAATCTCTTGTAACGTCACACCTGACTCATTTACAAGAGCGCTACCATCAGCAACTTTACCAACACTATCTCTAATTAACTCTTTAATTTCTTTAGCTGCACCAGCTGAGCGCTGAGCTAAGTTACGCACTTCACCTGCAACAACCGCAAAACCTCGGCCTTGCTCACCTGCTCTTGCAGCTTCTACAGCAGCATTGAGCGCTAATAGGTTTGTTTGGAATGCTATTTCGTCTATAACACCAATAATGTCAGCAATTTTTTTACTCGATTCGTTAATAGCCGACATACTGGTTACAGCCTTATTAACAACCTCACCACCTTGAATTGCTTTATCACAGGTTTCTTCAGCTAAGTCATTAGCTACCTTCGCATTATCAGCATTTTGACGTACCGTACTGGTCATCTCTTCCATACTAGAAGCTGTTTCTTCTAATGATGATGCCTGCTCTTCTGTACGCTGGCTTAAATCAGCATTACCTTGTGAAATTTCTTCAGCCCCACTAGCCACCAAAGTGGCTGATGTGTTAATTCGATTAATAACCTCGGTTAGTTTATCTGCTGTTGCATTTGCATCTGTTTTCAGTTTTTCAAACGAGCCTTGGTATTCCTTTTCAATCCGTTTAGATAAATCACCAGTAGCCATGGCATCGAGCATATTGCCAGTATCAGTTACCGCATCGTCAACCACTTTAACTAAACTATTAAGACCTTGAGCTAAACGAAGGAAAAAGCCATCTTTTCCTTGCTCAACCACACGGCTATTTAGCTCCCCTTTACTTGCGGCACTGACCAGCTGAGCAACCTCTTTTTCTATAGCTACTTCTGCTGTTCTGTCTTCCCATTCAACTACAGTTCCAATTCGCTCATCGTCTGGCGTAATAATTGGGTTAGCAACTAAGCCAAAGGTTCTGCCGCCCACTTTAATTTCAGTGCTGTAGGTATCCGTTAACTTAGCCAACATATTTTGCTGATGGGCTGGATTTTTATGAAATATATCAATATTTTGATTCAGTAGATTTTTGCTATCAAAGTTAGGTAAATCAATGCGTATATCATTTTGAGCATTGCTCATCATATTTTTCACCGCGTCATTCATATAAACAATCACATTCGATGCATCTGCAATCATAGTGTTTGTTGCTACAGTGTCTAACGCTCGGCGAACACGTAAGTTCTCCTGTGCTCTGGCACGCTCTGCATCGGCCTTAAATACTTCATCAGTAATATCTTGCCACTCAACAATTGTTCCCAAGCGTTCTCCTTCTTCGTTAAACCATGGCGAAGCAATTAAATCAAAAATAAGACCAGCTAATTTAAGTGTCGCTTTATGGGGCGCATCTAATTTTTTTAATAGCTCGCGCTGATGCGCCGGATGTTGATGAAAATCATCAACACATGTGCCGATTAAATCACTTACAGCAAAGTTAGGTAATACCGATTGCAAATCCCTTTCGCGTGCTTTTAGCATTTGCTTAACTTGTTCGTTGGCAAAAATAATGTTTAAGTCATTATCAGCCATCATCACATTAGCTTGGCATACCTTTAAGGCGTTGGCTAAGTCGGCAGTTTTTTTAGAAGTTCGTTCTAGCTCTTTCTGCTCAGTTATATCC
>NZ_BADU01000095.1:0-52152 GCF_000239875.1 Pseudoalteromonas sp. BSi20311
TACAAGAAAGCCCGACTCGCAAGAGTCGGGCTTTTTTACGTCAGCAGAAAAGTGAAATGCGCACACTCATCCAGCATCTATCGCGTAGGTTGGGCGAGCGAAGCGACTCCCGACGAATAAAGAGTTCAGCATTTGTTATGTGGCTCTCTAGCGCTGTGAGCACTACGTCATTCTACTGCGCTGTCGCTACGAAGTAGCGCACCGACTCCAAATACAAGCAAGGCCGACTCTAAAGAGTCGGGCTTTTTTGCATCTGGAATAAAGTGAAAATACGGGTTCGAGATATAAGGGTAAATATGAGCCTAAGGCTTAACGATGATCCTTAGCACTTTCTTATTTCACGTGCTGGGTTGCCGGCAACCACGGTGTTTGATGCAATGCTCTTAGTTACCACTGAACCCGCACCAATAACAGCATTATCACCAATGGTAACACCAGCTAACACAATAACTCCCGCGCCAATCCATACGTTATTACCTATGGAGATTGGTGCTGCAAAGTTTTCTTTATTGAGGCGCTCAGTTGGGTTCACAGCATGCGAAACTGCTAATAGCTGAACATTAGGGCCAATTAAGCAGTCGCTACCAATCGTAATCACTCCTTCATTAATTGGTGCATCTAATACAGTGCAGTTAATGTTTATAAAAGTACGATCACCTATATGTATTTGACTGCCATAGTCACAATGAAAGCCCGCTTCAATAATTACTCCATCACCACAGTGTGAGCATAATTCTTTTATTCGCTTTAAATTACCTTTACTGGGGCTTTTATTAAATAAGCGGCAAATTTCGTGCACAGCTTTACGCTGCGTTAGACTCTCTTTACTAATACTATTAAATGGCTGCATATCAATTTTGTTTAACTTAAATAATGGTGTCTAGCTTAACCTACTTTGAGCATGATGATAATTTGAATAAAACTGCGCTTTTTTTATGCATTCACTTGCCATTTATTATGTTTCGTTTAAAATCCCATAACTTTCGAAACGAAACTTAATGGTAGTTACTTAATGACCAAACGAAATACACAGCAACGCCGTCATCTGATCCTTAGCCAAGTAAATGAGCTTGGTGAAGTGGCTGTTGAGACCCTTGCTGAACAGTTTCAAACATCAGAAGTAACCATTCGGAAAGACTTAACCGCGCTTGAGAAAAGTGGCTTGTTGCTGCGCCGATATGGTGGAGCTATTGCGCTACCAAAAGAGATAGTAAGCGATGAGATCGATTCTAAGCGCAAAGTAGCCATTGCTAAGGCAGCAGCGGCGCTTATAAAAGATCATAACCGCATTATTATTGACAGCGGCCGCACCACTGCAGCGATGATCCCTGAGTTGGCTACCAAGCAGGGGTTAGTTGTTATGACTAACGCCATTAAAGTGGCAACACGTTTATTAGCACTTGAAAACGAGCCAACACTTTTGATGACAGGTGGAACGTGGGATCCGCATTCAGAATCGTTTCAAGGGCAAGTAGCTGAAAATGTTCTATGCTCATATGATTTTGATCAGCTATTTATAGGTGCCGATGGCATTGATGTAACGCGTGGAACAACTACGTTTAATGAACTTGTTGGATTAAGCCAAGTGATGGCTAAAGCTGCGCGCGAAGTTATTGTGCTGGTTGAGTCAGAAAAGATTGGCCGAAAAATACCAAATTTAGAATTACCGTGGCAAACAGTAACCACATTAATAACCGACAGTGGCTTAGCAAGTGATAAGCGTGCAGCCATAGAGGCGTGTGGTGTAAAACTAATTTGCGCAGAGATTATACAATAGCAACTACATCGTGAGTTGCTAGAATTAAAAAATTAATGGAGACACTATGTGTGGAATCGTTGGGGCTGTTGCAGAACGTCCAGTAAATAAAATCTTAGTTGAAGGCCTTAAGCGTCTTGAGTACCGCGGTTATGACTCAGCAGGTGTAGCTTTACTTGAAGGCAATACACTTAATACAGTTAAAGCAGTTGGTAAGGTTGTAAACTTAGAGTCAGCACTTGAACAAGCTGGTGTTAGCGGCCATACAGGTATTGCACACACTCGTTGGGCGACTCATGGCGGTGTAACTGAAGCTAATGCTCACCCACATGTTTCAAGCAATCAATTAGCGCTTGTACATAACGGTATTATTGAAAACCACGCAAGTTTGCGTGCAGCACTTAAAGGCGACGGTTACGAGTTTTTATCAGATACCGACACCGAAGTAATGGTGCATTTAATTCATCAGTTACGTCAGCAGCACACTACTTTATTAGCGTCAGTTCAAGCAGCTGTTAAACAGTTTGAAGGCGCATTTGGTACCGTTGTGTTTGATAAAGCGAATGATAACGAAATTATTGTAGCGCGCTCAGGTAGCCCGTTAGTTATTGGTTTAGGCCTTGGTGAAAACTTTATTGCTTCTGATCAACTGGCATTATTACCAGTAACTCGCAGCTTTATCTTCTTAGAAGAAGGTGATGTAGCGCGTATTACTCGCGACACTGTAGAAATTTTTGATGCAGATGGCAACGCGGTTGAGCGTGAAGTTGTTGAATCAAACATCACACAAGATGCATCAGGTAAAGGTGATTACCGTCACTACATGCTAAAAGAAATTTATGAGCAGCCACTTGCAGTACGTAACACCCTTGAAGGACGTTTAAACGATGACCGCGTAGCTATTGATGCTTTTGGCGATAGCGCACAGCAAATATTTAAAGACGTAAAACACGTACAAATTATTGCCTGTGGAACGTCATACCACTCAGGTATGGTTGCTCGTTACTGGCTTGAGCAATTTGCAGGTGTTAGCTGTAACGTAGAGATTGCCTCTGAGTTCCGTTACCGTCAGTCATTTGTACACGAAAACAGCCTACTAGTAACGATTTCACAGTCAGGCGAAACGGCTGATACTTTAGCAGCACTTCGTTTAGCTAAAGAGCAAGGCTACATGGGGTCAATGACTATTTGTAACGTACCAGGCTCATCGCTTGTGCGTGAATCTGACCTTGCCTTTATGACCAAAGCCGGTGCTGAAATTGGTGTTGCATCTACTAAAGCATTTACTACACAGCTTGTTGGTTTGTTAATGCTTACTGCGTCTATTGCGCAAGAGAAAGGCCTAGATCAAAGCACGATTGTTAACGCTATAAAATTGCTTCCAGCTAAATTAGAAGAAACGCTACTATTGGCTGATGGCATTGCAGACCTTGCTGAAGAATTTGCTGATAAACACCATTCACTGTTTTTAGGGCGCGGCTCACAATACCCAATCGCGATGGAAGGCGCACTTAAGCTTAAAGAGATTTCATACATTCACGCTGAAGCCTACGCAGCAGGTGAGCTTAAACACGGCCCATTAGCGCTAATTGATGCCGACATGCCAATTATTGTTGTAGCACCAAACAATGAATTGCTTGAAAAGCTTAAATCAAACGTAGAAGAAGTACGTGCTCGCGGCGGCATCATTTATGTATTCGCTGATAAAGACTCACACTTTGAGTCAGACGACACAATGCGTGTAATCAACGTAAACCACGTAGATGACGTAATTGCCCCTGTTGTATATACAATTCCATTACAGCTACTGTCGTACTACGTAGCGGTCATTAAAGGCACTGACGTTGATCAGCCACGTAACCTAGCAAAATCGGTTACAGTTGAGTAAAATCAACAGGTTATAGGTTTTTATTAATGTTAAAAAAGCGCTTAAGGCGCTTTTTTTGTGCCTGAAACTCTGTTAGCTTAAGTAACTTATTATTCTCTAAGGGATTAGTCATGCGTTTATTAACCGTTATTTGTTTTGTTAGCTTTAGTATTATTTTTAGTTCACAAAGTGCCTTTGCACAATCTGGCACTAAACAGCAAAGTACAGATTACTCTCAGTACACACATACTATTAAATCGGTTGTTTTAAACGAAGAACGCACAGTTGTCGTGCAATTGCCTAAAAGCTACCAAGCTCAGCCAAATAAGGTATACCCAGTTGTTTATCGCTTAGATGGCGCGGGTAATATACCGCTTGCGAGTGTTGTTATTGAGCGTTTACAAAATGATAATCGTGCTCCAGAGGTAATTATTGTCGCTATTGAAAACACTAATCGACTTAGAGATTTTTATCCTACAGTGAATAAAGAGCCGCAAGGTCCTGTCGGTGAAGGGGGCGGCGCAGCAAAATTTTTAGCATTCTTTGAACAAGAGCTTATTCCTCTCGTTAATAAAAATTATCGTACGCATGACTATAAAGTTATCGCAGGAGCCTCAGCTGGTGGTGTATTTGCGCTATACGCGTTGCAGGCAAACCCAAAACTATTTCAAGCGCATATTGCTTATAGCCCCGCAGTTTGGTGGAACTATGGCGCAATGGTAAAAAGCACAAAATCATTTATAGCTAAAACGAAAGACCTGAATAACTACGTGTACATCAATATTGGCGAAGAAGCCGGCATAATGCGTGAAAGATATGATGAATTACAGCAATCACTGCAATTACATAAAGTGCAAGGGTTACGCTTTTTTAGTGATGCGTTTGATGGCATCTCGCATGGCTTAACCTCTGCTGCAGGGGCATTTAATGCCTATTACAACTTATTTTTACCTAAGCAAATGCCAATCAGTGCTTTAACTGACGATGTTGTCTCTATTGATGCTTATTACCAAAATCTATCTCAACAATGGGGCGAACAGGTATCGCCACCGGATCGCGCTGTTAGGCTACTTGGTTATAACCTAACGGATAACCAGCAATTTGAACGGGCTATTGAGGTGTTTAAATACAATATAAAAAATCACCCAAAATCAGTTAGTGCGATCTCTGCTTTATCTTATGGCTATGAGATGCAAGGTAATATTAGTCAAGCGCTGGCTCATGTGGAATCTGCTTTAGCCATTGCAGATGACTCATACCCTTATATAAATTACTTAAAAGAAACAAAAGCTAGGTTACAGGTAGAGCTAGATAAGCGTAACTAGGGTTTTTAGTTACTGTTAAATAAAAATGACGCGCAAGCGTCTTTTTATTACCTGTAGCTAAATATTATTTAAATCACTAACCTCTACTTAATAGTTGCTAAATACGCTAAAATTACAGGCTATTTTTAGCAATGAGCCCGCACCTTTTATGACCTCAGCCACAAATCCTAGTAATTTCAACGAACTTGGCCTTATTCCAGAGCTAATTGCTCGTTTGTCTGATCTTGAATACTCGCAACCTACGCCGATTCAGGCAAAAGCAATTCCAAGTATCTTGGCGGGGAGTGACTTAATTGCGGGGGCAAATACCGGCTCAGGTAAAACAGCAACCTTTGCTTTGCCTATGTTACAAACGCTATTTTTAGCAAAAGGCGCGAATAAAACGCCGAGCAAAGGCAACTTTGTAACAGGGCTTATTTTGGTACCTACTCGCGAGCTGGCAGTGCAGGTAGCCGATAGTGTTAAATCGTATTCTGCTAACTTTAATGGCGCCATTAAAACGGTGGCGGTATTTGGTGGTGTGTCGGTTAATACCCAAATGCAGGCACTACGTGGTGGTGCCGATATTATCGTGGCAACCCCAGGGCGTTTACTCGACTTAATATCAAGCAATGCTATTAAGCTTGATAAAGTTTCAACCTTAGTGCTTGATGAAGCTGATCGCATGTTAAGCCTTGGCTTTACCGAAGAGCTTGCAGAGCTGTTGACGTTAATGCCAGCTAAAAAGCAAACCATGTTGTTTTCAGCGACGTTCCCAGAGCAAGTCACACAATTAACGCAAGAGCTGTTAACCAACCCTGTTGAAATACAAGTGCAAAGTAAAGATGAAAGCACCTTAGTACAGCGCGTATTTACGGTTAATAAAGGCGAAAAAACCACGGTTTTAGCGCATTTAATAAAAGCGCATAAATGGCGCCAAGCGCTTATTTTTGTAAACGCTAAAAAAGATTGTGAGCACTTAGCCAGCAAGCTTGAAAAGCGCGGCGTGAATGCACAAGTGTTCCATGGTGATAAAGGCCAAAGCGAGCGTACTCGCGTAATAGAAAAGTTTAAAGCGGGTGAGATTGAAGTGCTTATTGCAACCGACATTGCCGCTCGTGGTTTAGATATTGAAAAGCTACCAGTAGTAATTAACTTTAACTTACCGCGTAGCCCTGCTGACTACATGCACCGTATTGGCCGAAGCGGCCGTGCTGGTGAAGTAGGTTTAGCGCTATCACTGATTGATTTTGAAGACTTTCATCACTTTAGAATTATTGAAAAGAAAAACAAACTACGTTTAGAGCGCGAAGAGGTAACAGGTTTTGCTGTAAACCAAGCTAACCTTGATGCAGCTGATGCCCTTAAAAACGACAAGCCAATGGCCAAACCAGAAGGCACAGGTAAAAAGAAGAAGAAAAACAAAGCCAACCCAGAAGATGACGTATGGAGCGGCTGGCGTAAGAGTAAGTAAAAGTTAAGATTATAAAGCCGACATTTGTCGGCTTTATTGTTTATTAATCTTAAAATAGAGTCATTAATATTAAAGCGCTTTGATATCGCTTTTCCACTTTACCAATGCTGCAATGAATTCGGGGCCAATACCACAGCAGCCGCCAATAATTGTTGCGCCTAGGTTATGCCATTGCTTAGCAAATGCTACATACTCAGCGGGTGATAAGTCGCGGTAACCTTGCGAGCCTTCATTGGCTTTATAGTCGCTGGCGATTGGTGTAAAGCTATTCGCAAAGGCCCCTAAATTAAGGTGTTTATTTTGCTGTTTTAGCACTCGATTAGTGTCGCGCAGCGCTTGTTCAATGACCTCGGGAATAGAGCAATTGAAGAATATGCCCGCTATATTATGTTCGAGCAATGCTAAGGTAGCGTCTGATACTAATTCACCAGAGCGCAATGTCGCTTGTTCGCTTACTTCATCACTTAAGGTAAATGCGTAATAACATGGTTTTTTTGAATTATTAAGTACGCTTGCCATTACGTGAGCTTCTTCAATACTGGAAATAGTTTCACCAATCCAAATATCGATATATTCATCCTGTGCTTTATATAGGGTATCTAAAATAGTAAATGCGCGTTCACTTTGGAAAAAATCAGCACGGTACGATCCAAATGCGGGGGGCAATGAACCCGCAACTAGCACGTTTTGTTTAGTTTTTTGAGCTGCTTCTTTTGCAATTACAGCAGCTTGCTGTGCAAGTGTTGCACCTTGTGCTTGGTAAAGCGTTTCACCTAAGTGAAAGGGGACACACGCATAGCTATTTACCGTAATAATTTCTGCACCCGCATTTATAAAAGCTTGATGCGCTTGAGTTACGCATTGCGGTGCTTCTATTAAAGCTTGTGCACTCCAAAGTGGCTGTGAAAATGGCGCGCCCATGCGCTTAAGTTCACGCCCCATACCGCCATCTAATATTGTTAACTTGCTCATAATGGACTTCTAAACGTCTAAATAATTAATGCTATTCAAACATATTTTTTGAAAATTCATAATGAAACTTCATCAGGTTTAACATGAAAAAAACTCAATGCTTTTAAACAGACACAAAAAAAGCGACTACCCAAAGGTGTCGCTTTGTTTTAATAAGGCTTAGCTTACTTATAAAACGCTTCTACAGTGCCTTTTACTTTCATAAGTAATGGCTGGCCGCGACGGTCTAGCGCTTTAGGTGCCGCTACTTTTATCCAACCTTCGCTGATGCAGTACTCTTCAACGTCAAAACGCTCTTTACCGTTAAGTGTAATACCGATTTCATGTTCAAATACTTCTTCTACATAAAATTTGCTACGTGGGTTAATAGACAGTTGATTAGGTAATTCTGGTTTGTTTGTATCAGTCATAATAGTGATCTGCGTTGAATTAATTATGCGCTATTGTAGGCAATAGCTGGCTTATGCTCAAGCACGAGATCAATAAACTAAGCGGCTTTTATGTATATAGCTAAGAGCGGGTGTTTATAAGTGCTGCGGTATGATGCGCTTGGTTAATAAACGCTGTTGTTGCTGCACTTTGATAGCTCCCATGACGCTGCAATATAACAGCTGTGCGCTTTAATAACGACGGCGCAAGTGTGATCGCTGTGAGCTCCTCATGTTTACTGGCAATATTTGAAGGTAATAGTGTGGCTAATTGGGTATAACGCACTATTTCAATAACTGCGCTGAGTGAATTAGCCTCCATAAGCACATTTGGTTGCACGTTATGCTGACGGCAATGGCGCTCTATTTGTTCGCGCGTTGCAAATTCATTACTCAGCAACACCAGTGATTGCGCATTGAGCGTATGCAAATCAATGGAGCTTTGCTGCGCTAACTCATGCTGCTTATTAACCACTAATGCGAGCGTTTCTTCTAGTAAATTATGTGCCTCTATATCTGTATTATGGCTGCCTTCAAAGGCAATGCCTAGGTCAAACTCATCATCAAGTAGGCGTTTTTCCATACGCTCTTGCGACATTTCTTCCATGCTTAAGCTGATATTAGGATATTGCTGATGAAACGCTTTAATTAAGGGGCCAATAAGATAGGTTGTAAAAGTGGGTGTAATGGCCACTCTTAATGCACCTCGGCTGAGGTTTTTTACATCATGAATAGCTCGCTTTCCCTCTGCTAAATCCTGCAATGCTTTTTGTGCATAGCGGGCATATACCTCTCCGGCATCGGTTAACTTTACACTGCGACCTGAGCGGTCAAACAAAGGGGCGCCTAAGGTTTCTTCTAGTTGTTTAATTTGCTGCGATAGCGCCGGTTGCGACACATACAAGGAAGCTGCCGCCTTAGTGAAGTTTTGGTGCTTGGCAACCGCCAAAAAGTAATTGATATGACGCAGTATCATGGCTCTACTATAAGTATTTCTTATCGGTATCATAATATACCAGTCTTTTACCTTATTAAAAAGCGGGCGTATTATTCATTGCATCAACAATACAGAGACACCCATTATGAAAGATATCATTGAAGGTTTTTTAAAGTTTCACACTGATGCATTCCCAGAGCGTGCCGATTTATTTAAAAATTTGGCGACTAAGCAAAATCCACGCACTTTGTTTATTTCATGTTCTGACAGTCGTTTAGTGCCAGAGTTGGTAACTCAACGAGAACCTGGTGGATTATTTGTTATTCGTAATGCTGGGAATATTGTTCCTTCATATGGGCCTGAGCCGGGGGGAGTGTCTGCTTCTGTGGAGTACGCGGTTACTGCATTAAAAGTAACGGATGTGGTTATTTGTGGCCACTCTGATTGCGGCGCCATGACAGCAATTGCAACCTGCAAATGTATGGACCATATGCCTGCTGTTGGCAGTTGGCTGCGCTACGCCGACTCAGCCCGTATTGTCAATGAAGCACGTAATCATGCAAATGAACGTGAACGCATAGCAGCGATGGTTCGTGAAAATGTTATTGCACAACTAGAAAATATTAAAACTCATCCATCAGTTCGTTTAGCCCTAGGCGAAGGCCGTTTAGCCTTGCATGGCTGGGTTTACGATATTGAATCGGGTGGTATTGACGCCCTAAATGGCAATACCAATACGTTTGTTTCCCTTGCTGAGCATACTGATGTTCGTGCATACCCAACTCAGCTTCCTGTAGCTGTATAACCAACCATTGTAAGAGGTACTATTATGATCCAATCTCAAGTGAGCAACACTGCACGTTTAGCATTAACTGATACAATTATTGCAGCAAAAGCAGAAAAAAATCTATCGTTTGAACAAATTGCACAAGGTACAGGTTTAAGCGATGTATATGTAACTGCGGCATTACTGGGGCAACACCCATTACCAGCAGAAGCGGCACAGCAGGTAGCTAATACGCTTGGTTTAGACGACAGTGCAGTTGAATTACTTAAAGCAATTCCACTGCGTGGTAGCGTAGAAAACAATATGCCTACCGATCCAACTATTTATCGTTTTTACGAAATGATGCAAGTATACGGCACAACATTTAAAGCCTTAGTACATGAACAATTTGGTGACGGTATTATCAGTGCAATTAACTTTAAAGTAGATATGAAAAAAGTAGAAGATCCAGAAGGAGGATCGCGCGCAGTGCTCACCCTTGATGGTAAGTTCTTGCCTTACAAGCCTTTCTAAACACTTTATAATACTTATTCATAACAGTCGGTGCTTTGCACCGGCTTTTTTAGGTTATTAAGGATGATTTTTCATGAATACACATGCTAGGCCTACTACTGCTAGTACATCAACCTTCTCACTGCTTTGGCCGATGTTAATTATTGCGATACTGGCGATGACATTACGCCCGACCCTAACCTCAGCTGGTCCTGTGCTGGATGATATTCGCTTAGCCACTGGTCTTGGCTTACAGGGGGCGTCATTATTAACCGTATTGCCAATGTTTTGTATGGGCGTATTCCCCTTGTTACTGCCTTGGCTTGGGCGTTATTTAAGTGAAAATGCGTGGATAGCAGGAGGCTTATTTGCCATTGCATTAGCAGGCGTTTGGCGGCTATGGCTTGGCAGTGGTTGGGAATTAATTATCTCTGCATTAGTGGGCGGTACTGGTATTGCAATCGTGCAAGCAATGGCACCTGGTATTGTTAAGCGTTGGTATCCGCAGCGAGTGCCAGTTGCCATGGGCGTTTACTCAGCTTCATTAATGGCGGGTGGTGGAATGGCCGCTATACTCACACCGCTAGTGGCAAAGCATTATAATAGCTGGCAAGCAGGGCTTGGCATGTGGTTTATTATTCCTGTCATTGCCATGCTACTGTGGTGGTTAAGACCGCGCGAGCGTATGGAAGCCAAGCATAGCAGTGTTAAACGAAACTTTTTTATTAACCAGCGAGCATGGTTACTTGCAGCCTATTTTGGTTTGGCTAATGGTGGTTACGCATGCATGATTGCATGGCTACCCAGTTATGCGCAAAACCTAGGCTGGAGTGCACAGCATAGCGGCGAACTTATTGGCGTTATGACTGTGTTTCAGGTTATTGGTGCGTTAGGTGCGCCACTACTTTCATCAACTCGCACAGATAGACGACCTTGGTTATTAGCTGCCGTTGTTTTTCAGCTGGTGGGTTTTATTGGTTTAATTGTATTGCCTGCGCCAATGATGAATGTTTGGGTAGGGCTTATTGGGTGTGGCTTAGGCGCGTGTTTTTCACTAACGCTGACCGTGGCGCTCGATCATTTAGTTAATCCTAAATTGGCTGGTGTGCTAACTGCGTTTGTGCAAGGCGTTGGATTTATTATTACGGCAATTATTCCTTACGTAGCAGGTGTATTACTTGATTTAACCCATAGTTATCAGGCGTCTTGGTTAATGCTAGTGATCACCCTAATAGCTATGTTAATTATGACCACAAAGTTCTCTCCAGCAAGTTATGTTAAAGCAATGAGCGATTAACGCTCCACGGGTTCCTGTCTTTTTGGCTGCTAGTGTATGGCAGCCGTCATTTTTTGTTCATCAAAATTACCTTTATTAGTCATATCTGTTTTTTATAGTGCAGCGGTTGATGTTTTTGAGCTCACAGTTTTTAAAAATAACCACTACATAATGGGAATTACGGATGAAAATTAAAAAAGTCGCTGCGGCAATCGCACTCACCTGTGCGTTTAGTGCTGTTAGTCATGCCAATGTTCTACCGCAAAGTCAAAAAGACAGCAGCTGGTACAGTGCCGCACAAACAAAACTAACAACTAAAACAACACAAGCACAGGCGGTTAAAAGCACCAAAGCTAAAAATGTAATTTTATTTGTTGGCGATGGCATGGGTATTTCTACCTTAACGGCAGCGCGTATTTTACAAGGCCAACGAAACAACCAGCTGGGTGAAGAAGGCTATTTAAGCTTTGAAAAATTCCCGTACTCAGCACAAGTTAAAACCTACAATGTTGACGCACAAACGCCAGACTCAGCAGGTACTATGACCGCAATGATCTCGGGTGTTAAAACTGACGTGGGTGTTATTGGGGTTGATGAGAAGGTTGAACGAGGTAACTGTGCTACAGCCATTGGTAATGAGCTACTTACTGCAACTGAGCTGGCTGAAATTAAAGGCTTAGCCACCGGAGTTATTTCCACTGCACGTATCACTCACGCAACACCGGGTGCAACCTATGCTAAATCGGCTGATCGCAACTGGGAAGATATCTCAGACATGCCAGAGGCAGCAGTTAATGCAGGCTGTGAAGATATTGCCTCACAGCTTGTTAACTTTGAAAAAAACCTAGAAGCGCGTTTTGTAGGTACCGATGTTGATGGCTTAGATTTTGTAATGGGGGGCGGGCGTCGTCACTTTTTACCAAAAGAGGCCACCGCAAATTCTGCTGATGCCCAAAGTACGGTAGAAGGCGATCGTACTGATGAGCGCAATCTTGTTACTGAGTGGCAAACACAGTATCCAAATGGCACCTATGTAATGGATCAAGCTGGATTTGATGCTATTGCTGATGATGCAACTCAAGTATTTGGTTTATTTAACGAATCGCACATGCAATACGAAGCTGACCGTGCAAACGATATAGCCGGTGAGCCGTCGCTTACCGACATGACCACTAAAGCGATTGATGTGCTAGGTAAAAACGAAAAAGGCTTTTTCTTAACCGTTGAGTCGGGCCGAATTGACCACGCACACCATGCGGGTAACGCATACAACGCACTTAACGACACCATTGAATTTGCAAAAGCCGTTCAAGCTGCCGTTGATAACACCCACCCTGAAGAAACGCTTATTTTAGTTACAGCCGATCACAGCCATGTATTTACTATTGCGGGTTACCCTAAACGCGGTAATCCAATTTTAGGTAAAGTGGTTGGTGTTGGCAAAACTACACCAACGTTAGCGGCCGATAATATGCCATACACCACCGTTGGTTATGCTAATGGTCTCGGTTTTAGAAACTTAGTTGATGAAACAGATGCGGACGCAAGCTATGAAACAGCTGCGGTTGCAGGACGTGTTGAGCTAAATGGTGTTGATACAAATACGCCAGGTTTTCACCAAGAGGCTACTGTTCCACTTGGCTCTGAAACGCATGCAGGTGAAGATATTTCACTGCATGCAATGGGCCCAGGTGCTCACCTTGCTCAAGGTGTTATAGAACAAAACGTTGTATTTCATTTAATTAATCAAGCTCTTGAACTAACTCAGCAATAATGGCGGCTCACATGAATAAATTAACAGTACTTTCTTTAGCAGTAATGGTCGCATTAACTGGGTGTTCGAGTGATGACGACAAAAACAGTAATAATATTTTAGCGGTAGATAACCAAATCGCAGTAGGCTCAGCACAATGTGTTAATGGCGGCGTAGAAACGCAAAGCGGTGTTGATACCAATACTAATGGGCAATTAGAGAGCAGCGAAGTAACGCACACTAACTTAGTATGTAACGACCCAGCTACCTCATTAACGAGTGAACAGCTCGCTTCATTAAATAATAATGCTTGGTTTAGCGACGCACAAACTAAACTCGCTAGTGCGCAAGATGCAGCAAGTAAGGTAGTAACAGAGTCAGGTAAAGCGAAAAACGTGATCTTGTTTGTTGGTGATGGTATGGGTATTTCTACTATAACGGCAGCGCGTATTTTAGCAGGGCAATTGCAGGGTGAAATGGGTGAAGATCACCAATTAAGCTTTGAAACTATGCCGTATTCTGGGTTTGTAAAAACTTATAACGTAGATGCACAAACACCTGATTCTGCCGGTACGATGACAGCAATGGCCTCTGGTGTAAAAACCGATGTGGGTGTAATTGGTATTGATGAAGCGGTTGAGCGTGGTAATTGTGCATCAGGCAAAGGGCATGAGCTTGTTACTTCGTTAGAGCTTGCGGAAATTGCCGGTAAATCTACCGGTATTGTTTCTACGGCACGTATTACCCATGCAACGCCTGCGGCAACTTATGCTAAGTCGGCTGATCGTAACTGGGAAGATATTTCAGATATGCCAGCTTCAGAGTCAGCCAATTGTGAAGATATTGCTTCACAGCTGGTTAATTTTGAAAAGAACTTAGAAGCCCGTTTTAGTGGTGTTGATGTAGACGGAATCGAAGTGGTTATGGGTGGCGGGCGTCGTCATTTTTTACCTAAAGATGCAGCCTTTAATTCTGCAGATGCGGTGAGTGCTGTTGAAGGCGACCGTACTGATGCGCGTAATTTAGTGACAGAATGGCAAACAACTTACCCGACTGGTACTTACGTAATGGATCAAACTGGGTTTGATGCCATTAGCGATGATGCCACAAAGGTATTTGGTTTATTTAACGAATCGCACATGCAATACGAAGCTGATCGCGGTAACGATATCGCTGGTGAGCCTTCGCTATCGCAAATGACCGAAAAAGCTATTAATGTTTTAGATAACAATGATAAAGGCTTTTTCTTAACAGTTGAGTCGGGCCGTATTGATCACGCCCACCATGCGGGTAACGCTTACAATGCATTAAACGACACTATTGAGTTAGCGAATGCAGTAAAAGTGGCGATGGAAAATACTAACCCAGAAGAAACACTAATCGTGGTCACGGCCGATCACAGCCATGTGTTTACTATTGCGGGTTACCCTAAGCGTGGCAACCCAATATTGGGTAAAGTGGTTGGTGTAGGCCAAACAGAGCCAAGTTTAGCTGCCGATGATATGCCTTATACTACGGTTGGTTACACTAATGGTGGTGGCTTTAGAGACTTAGGCAATGAAACCGATGCAGATGCAGGCTATAACTTTGCACCGGTTACAGGGCGTGTTGATTTAAGCAATGTTGATACTACAACGCCGGGCTTTCACCAAGAAGCACTGGTGCCACTATCATCAGAAACTCACGCTGGTGAAGATGTAGGTGTATATGCAATGGGCCCAGGTGCCCACTTAGTGACCGGAACTAATGAGCAAAGCTTTTTGTTCCATGTTATGGACTTTGCTGCTGACTTTGTAAAAGCGGCGGATGAAAAAGTAGCGCAATAAATTAACTTGCTAAACAAACAGCCCGCACACTGTGCGGGCTTTTTTGTGTCATACAAATGCCATTATTAAGCGTTATTTTAGAGTCATAAAGTAATGTTTAACTAAGAGATTACCCCAATGAAACAGCTATTATTTATACTCTCTGCACTGACCAGCACGAGTGCGCTCGCCCAGCAGTGCGACATTGATGCTGCGCAACTAAAAGCCGACTATAAAATTACCAATCAGCACAAATCGCAGCACAGCACCCAGTCACTTACTCTTTGGCGAAACAATCAGCAGGTGGCGCATCAAAGTGAAACACTAACCGAGCTTTGGCAGCAGCTAAGTAATAACCAGCTTCGTCCTATTCGCTATTTTAATGCCGAGCAACGCGGTATTGAGTACCAACCATCGGAGGTACGTGGAGTGCAAAATTGGAGCGCCAAAAGTCAGCTGGTGGATAACCATTTAATTGCAAAAATGACCCTAGTAAGTTCACAAGGTGAGGGTTGTAATGAGGTAAAAAATTATGTGCTTAATGAGGGCGATAACCAATTTAAGCTGACTTTTCTCCCGCAAGCAAAATTAGTTAAAACTTTTAGTGTGACTAATAAAAAAAGTGATACTCAAACCTTGCTTAGCTTAAATGATGTAAACAGTGATACACCTGCAATTAAGGCTCAGTTTGCAAAATGGGATAACTTTCAAACCACCGATTACGCGGATATTGGCGATAACGAAAGCGATCCATTTTTAGCTAAAATGATTAATCTTGGTTTTATAGAGCACGGCGCTACTGGTTTTTATAATCAGCAAGGCGAGGCTATTCAAGGTGGGCATCATCATTAGCATTTTTTGGCTTAACCGTGCTCTCAGTTAAGCCATTTTCATAATCGTTGGCGTCACAGGTATTTAAGTTTTGCCGTGCTTGTTTATCTTGTTGTAATACCTGCTTTAAATCTTCCATACGTTGGCGCACGGCTACGCCATAACTGGCATCATCACCCCATAACTCGGCAAGTTGCAGTACCGCAGCACGGTCGTGATCTCTAAATAACTTACCAGCACGCTCAGCGTCTTCTTTACTATTACCAAGCAATTGCAACGATTCTATGGCCAGGTTTATGGCTGAGTCGACGGTTTCGCGGTTAAACGCATTCACTTTTAAATTAAGTAATTGATATGCATGGCGGCGGTCTATGGCGCGCGCCACTATTTTTAATTGGGGGTAGTTTTTATGCGCCAGCTTAATAATCTCAATAGTTTTATCTGGGTCATCAATCGCGACAACCAGCATTTGTGCTGTATGCGCGCCCGCGGCTTCAAGCAGTTCTTGGCGTGCCGCATCACCATAAAATACGGTATTACCAAAGCGGCGCAGCAGTTCTATTTGGCTTGGGCTGTGATCAAGTACGGTAATTTCGTAGCCTTGCGCATGTAATAAACGCCCCATAATTTGCCCAAAACGGCCGTATCCGGCAATGATCACATGCTTAGCTGTGCTTATTTGTTCTGGTTTATCAAATTCGGGTGCCGTGGTGCTATAGTTGCGCTTTTGAATTTGCTCATACAACATCAGTAGTAAAGGCGCTATTAGCATAGAAACGGCAACCACAAGGGTAACTAAATTGGTTTGCTCTGGGGTTAAAATACTCAAGGTGGTGGTTACACTAAGCAGCACAAACGCAAACTCGCCGCCCTGAGCAAGGGCTAAGGTAAATAGCAGTTGCTGTTTACGACTAATATTAAAAGCCATTGCCAAGGCAAGTAAAATACAGGCTTTAATGACAATTAATAGCACCACTAAGGCAATCACGGTACTGAACTGATTAAACAGCAGTTCAAAATTAATTGATGCACCAACCGTGATAAAAAATAGTCCCAGTAATAAGCCTTTAAAGGGTTCTATATCGGCTTCTAGCTCGTGTCTAAATTCACTTTCGGCCAATACAACTCCGGCTAAAAAAGTACCCAGTGCGGGCGATAAGCCAATACTTTGCATCACCAGCGAAATAGCCACCACTAAAAACAATGCAAAAATTGTGAATATTTCACGCATGTGGGTTTGTGCTATGTATCTAAATAGTGGTGCCGACACATATTTACCGCCAGCAATGATAGCGGCAATAACAGCAACAGAAACCCCAACTTGCTGCCAAATAGGCCAGCCTGCAATGATGGAGTCGCTAATGTCTTTTGAGTTACCTTGTGGTGCAAAAGCCAGTAAAGGGAGCAGCGCTAAAATAGGAATAATCGCAATATCTTGAAATAATAAAACCGAAAATGCATTTTGCCCAGCTTCTTGTTTTAACCAGCCTTTTTCTTCTAAGCTTTGCAGCACAATAGCAGTTGAAGACAGTGCGAGCATTAAGCCTATAGCCAGTGCGGTTTGCCAATGCATGGTAAAAAACCAATAACAAAAGGCAAAAATAACCGCCGCAGTTAGCACCACCTGTAAGCCACCAAGCCCTAAAATAGAGTGCCGAAGCTTCCATAGTCGTGAGGGTTGTAGTTCAAGTCCGACCAAAAATAGCATCATCACTACGCCAAATTCGGCAAAATGCATTACATCGGTTTGATCCCCTACGACTCCCAATGCATAGGGACCAATCAGTATGCCAGCAATTAAATAACCCAGTACTGATCCTAAGCCAAGTCGTTTGGCAATAGGAACAGCCACAATGGCGGCGGCTAAATAAATTAAAGCAATTTCTAACACGCGTTTATCCTAATAATTTCAAGACATTTAGCATGGCTTAGGTGTTAGTAAAATACAATAACTGATGTAGTGAACAGCCATTTATTTCGCTTTATTAGTGTATTAGCGGTCTAATTTTACAGTGCCTGAAATATTATCAATACTGACATCACCCGAGCCTGCTTCTGTAATAGTTAGCGCTTTAGCGTAATTAACGCGAATATCGCCAGAGCCATCTTCAATAGTCACGCTTGAGCCAATATGTTCAATCAACATATCTCCTGAGTTATCGTCTACGGTGACTGCGCCATTAATATGTTTAATAGTTATACCGCCCGAGCCATCTTCAACATTTAATACGCCTGTTACGTTAGCAACGTGTATTTCGCCAGAGCCATCTTCAATAGCGACATTACCACGGACATTATCAATATCAATGCTGCCTGAGCCGTCATTTAATGCTAAGTCGCCGACTACATTTTTTACGTAAATACTGCCCGAGCCATCATCAATATATAGGTTTTTAGCACCATTGATAGATAAGCTGCCAGAACCATCTTTTACATCAATATTGCTTTGCATCTCGTTAATAACAATATCGCCTGAGCCGTCGTTAATATCTAAATTTAGGGTGTTAGGTACGGTAACAACTAAATTGATACTTGGTGATTGCCCGCTATAAAAGCTAATCCCATTATTACTTTTATTTTGTGCAACAAGTTTTGCTTGTGTACCGCTTTTCTCAAGGGTGAGTTCGTATTCATCGTCAATGTCGGCGGTGTAAATGATGGCATCAACGCTAATATTGGTTGCAGTATTAGAGCCCTGAATATCGAGCGAACCGGCACCACTTAATATCGTTAAGTACTCAAGGTTATTGCTTGGTAGTGAAAGCTGCTGGGTTTGTTTAACTGATGCGACACTGGGCGATATGTGAAATACACAGCCGCTGAGTAATAAAATGCCGCTAATTAGTGAAACGGGCTTAGTGAAGTTGAATAGAGTTGATGCGCTCATGTTTAGTCCTTTGATATTGATTATTTTAGTTAATATACAAAGTATAGAGCAAAATTGAGGCCGAAATGTAAGTTGTTGTTTTATATGAGATGGCAGCAGTAATTAAAAAGTTAAAATGCCAAAATATGGTTAAAAATACTAAATGTTAATAAAAAGGATGCACACTGCATCCTTTTGTAATTACTCTATTGTTAATGGGCGTTTTACTTAAAAATTGTAAGTAATGTTACCGTATAAAAAGCGCCCATCTAAACTGTAGGGTGTGTAAGGCGTGTACGGAAATATTTGGCCAAAGTTAGAGTAGCCAATATTATCTACCGTTGCTTGAGGGTACTGATCGAACAAGTTATTCGCACCTACTGCAAACTTCCACGCTTCGTTAGGACGATAAGCGACTTCTAAATCAGCAATCCATTTAGCATCTAAATATTCATCACCCTCGCTGGTGGTTGAAATATCTGCCACTTCCCCATAGCGAGTTGCACGCAAGGTTGTTTGCCATTGGTTAAAGCTCCAAACAGCCGATAGGTTTAGTTTGTTATCGGGTGTGCCTTGCTCAAAACGGCCTACTTCACGACGGGCAAATACCACGTAGTCATCGCCTAAAGAATTTAGCTCGCTCGGGTTTGCATCTACATGAGTCACTTCGGTATCGTTAATGTTTGCCGCTGCATTTAAGCGCACATCACCCAATGTATTTAAATCAAGTGTGTACGTTGCCACAATATCAACACCTTGCGTGCGCGAATTGATAGCGTTGGTAAAGTAACGAACACTTTCGGTATTTAGTTCGCCAGCATTAGCTAGAATTTGCTGCACAGCGTTACCGCTTAAGTTTTCAGAGAGCACAATCCGGTCATCAATATCAATGCGGTATGCATCAACTGTTAAGCTAAAGCCACCTTGAGTGTAAACAAATCCAGCGGTAACGTTAACTGAGTCTTCTGCATCGAGCTGTTTTGCACCTAACGCTTGGGCTGCAGGAGCAGAGCTTGGGAATAGACCAACTTCAAAAGGCTGGTTATTTTCGAGAATAGTCGATATTTGACGGTACGAGCTTTGTGCAAGAGACGGCGCACGAAACCCAGTACTTGCCGCACCACGTAATGATAGGTTGTCGGTAATACTGTAACGCGTGGCTAATTTTGAAGTAAATGTGTTACCAAAATCGCTGTAATCTTCATAGCGACTGGCTAAAACTACATTCCACTTATCAGTTAAATAAGTGTCAAATTCAGCAAATATGGCAACGTTATGACGGCTTTCGTTAGTTGCGCTTTGTGGTCCAAAACCAGGAAGCACTTGCGCGCCGCCAGCAGCAATTGGGTTGCCGTTGTTATCAAGTGCAGTAATATAAGAAGCTTCTTCGCCTTGCTCTATTTTATAGCTTTCACGGCGATACTCAGCACCAATAGTGAAAAACACATCATCGGGTAGACCAAAATCAACGCTGGTATTGGCATCAAAGTTAACTAAAAACTGATCGTAAACCATGGCGCCGTTATCAAACTCAGTTTGGCTGTTAGTACCTAACGAAGTATTTAGGCTATTTACAACCCCTAAACCAAAGTCATTTCGGCCGTAGTTGGTGCTTACATCCCAAGTCCAGTCGCCACTATCGCCTTGTAAACCAAGTGCCAGCGAGTAATCTTTTACGTCGGTAGCAATTTGTGGCAAAAAGCCATTAGGGTATAGCTCTAAAACATTGCGGCTGTCTTTTGCACGACGGTAAAATCCGCCCGAGTTACCTTCACGCTCTGAATAGCTACCAAACGAATAAACATTAAAGCCATTCTCTAAATCGTATCCCATATTGTAAAACAAAGCGTAGTCTTCCAGCGCTGCTTTACCAAAACGGTGATTGTAGCGATCAATTGTAAATTCGCGCGGGTCTAGGCTGCCATCATCTAGGCGGCTGTATTGTTCGCGCGGGTCAAAGCCAGAGCGTTGGGTTGAGTCGTTATCACGGTATTCAATAGATACATTTACAAAGCCATTGTCTGCCAGTGAAAAACCAGAGTTTGCGCTAATTGTGCGGGTATTACCGTCGTTAACGTGACGATCGTCGCCTAAATTAAAGGCAAGGTTACCCTTATCATCCGCATAAGTGCTATTTAGTTGTGGTGCACCGGCCATTTGGCTGTCGTATTGGCCATAAGTTACGCTAACACTGCCGCCTTCGGTGGCATCTTTTAAAACAATATTGATTACACCCGCAATAGCGTCAGAGCCATACTGGGCTGCAGCCCCATCACGTAGTACTTCAACACGCTTAATTGCAGAGGTGGGGATCATGTTTAAATCAACCGCAGTAGAGCCGCGACCAACCGTACCGCCTAAATTTAATAACGCACCAGAGTGGCGGCGTTTACCATTAATAAGTACTAGGGTGTGATCAGGTGCAAGGCCTCTTAAAACCGCTGGGCGAGCATGATCGGTACCATCAGACAGTGTGGCACTTGGGTAGTTAAAGCTTGGTACTTGGTTAGCGAGCACTTGGCTAATTTCAAGTTGGCCGGTGCTTGCCATATCGTCGCTGCTAATAATATCTACAGGCACGGTACTTTGCGCAATACTGCGCAAACTGCGGCGTGTGCCTGTTACTGAAATTACTTCGATATTTTCTTCCACTTGGTTAGTTTGCTCAGCCGCATTAGCTGCTGAAAAAGAGGCGCTAAGTGCGGTGGTAATAGCCAAGCTAAGTGCTAATTTTTTATTAGCTGATAAATGCTGAAAAGTCATTAAGCGTGCCTTGAAGATTTTGAAAGGGGCGCATCATATAGAAGCGGCTAGTGCATCGCAAAGATCTAAATTGACTATGTTATTCAACTATTTTTATAAAAATAAGTGATCGGAATAACAGATTGAAATAGGAACAAAAAAGGAGGCTAAAATATAGGATTATGCTTATTTAGGCAGTGAAAATGGCTAACTTGGTTTAAAGCTTTGCTAAAGGGTTTTAATTATAAAGAAGCTACAGGCCAAACTATTAATGTGGCCTGTAGGGAATTAAAAAGTTATTCAGGTGCTACTTCAAGGGTTGTAAATAGTGCATAACGACCTACGTCTACGCCAGCTTCATTGACGGTTACTTTTTGAGACGTTTCGATTAGGTATAAACCAGGCTGTTGCCAAGTGCTGGTGAAAAACCCGTCTTTATCTGTGGTTACTTTAATCTCACCGCGAGTATTACGGTAACGTGTATCACCTTTTAAAATACTTATTTCAATCCCTTCGCCAACCGGCTTGCCATCGCTTAGTAGTTGAAAGCGTGCTTGCTCACCAACAAATAAGTCGTTTGGATGGGTTGGGCCGCTTAGCTCTAAGCCTTGACCTAATAGTGCCGGTTTAGACGTGCCATTATGGCTAACAAAGGTATCAACAGTAGAGATGGTTTTAATTGTGGTGATATCGCTGGCGTCTTTAGGTAAGTTGGCATCTGTTTTTTTAGCGAATACACGGCTTCGCTCGCCTGCTGCATTTTTGTAAAATGTCATGTACATAGGCTTTTGCGTCATCGCAATATGATAGGTGCCTTGTTGCTGAAGTTTTACTGCAGCAGAGCTTTTGCGTTGAAGGTAATAGGCACGAATGGTGTCGGTAACTTGCTCGCCATTTGGGGCTAGCGCCATTAATAATGAATCGTCGTACTCTGCGCCTTTTATGCTTGGACTAAAAGCTTTATCAGGTGCAAAAATTTCGTTAGAAATACTCGCATCAATCATAACATAATGCGCTTTATCGCCTGATAGCGAGGTATGCGAAGGTAGTAACCAGCGGCCATGTGCACTTGCGGTTGTTGATACCAGCGCTGATAAACTCAGTGCGCCAATGAGTGCTGTTTTTAATAAATTAACGTTCATTATTTTTCCTTTAAATTTGAATGATAAGTAGGTACTACCTAGCGCTTACAGTGACAAAGCTTGTTGAAAATTCGTTTTTACCATCAATAGTTATTTTCTCTGATTGGGTTAAATCAAGCTCAATGCGGCTGTAATCACGCCCACCTTCTTCGCGAACAACTTCAACATTAAGTAGATACTTGCCGGGTGTTACGGGGGTACCGTTTAGATCCTTGCCATCCCAGCCAATTGTGTATGTGCCCGCACGCTTGGTAGCGCTACTAACCCCATCGAAGTTTGCATCACTTTTACCTGCTTTGCGCCACCATTGGCGTAGGTCTTTAAACCATTCCGCTTTTTGTACCCAAAGCGCTAAAGTTGTGACATGTTTACGCTCTGGTGTTTCCAGCCATACAGCAACATAAGGGCGGTGGTAGGGTTGCACGCTTAAATCGGTAAGGGTTAATTCAACGTCTAACCTTGGCGATTGTGCATAAGCATTAATTTGAAATAGTGCGGCGACTAACAGCGTGATGCTTAGCCATGGTTTAATTTTAAACATTAAGACACTCCTTTTATTTGTGGCACCCAACACAGGTAAATAACGATAGGTGTTGCTACACCTAAGGCGGTTATCCATATTCCTGCTAAGCGTTTTTTTCTGTTTTGAAATAAAATAATCATGCCGGTGATGGCAAATAGAATCATCAGCACTGCAGATATATCAATAACCCAGCTCCATACATCACCGCTGTAACGACCTTTATGTAAATCGCCAATAACACTTAAAAACCCCCCGGTTTGATAATCGAGTAACAGTTCGCCACTAATAAAATCAAACTCTGCGTAGGCGTAGCCTGCCGGTAATGGGTAGTCGAGCATGACCAGTGAATCTTGCTTTTCCCACTCAATACTTTTTACTTTATTCAGCCCATACTGCTTGGCGAGGTAAGCTTCTATTTGGGGGTAAATAGCAGGTAGGGTGTTTAATTCTGTTTGTGCTTTTGCAAGTAGTTCAGCTGGAATTGCTGCGGTAATTTGGCCGTTGTTTTTATCGTTTTTTAACCAGTCAACATGGTTTAGCACTATGCCGCTTACGCAAAATAGAATAAGTAAAAAAAACAAAGCGGTAGAAATATAGATATGCAAAGCACGACTCGTACTATATAAAGCGCGTTTATTAACAAAGGGCATAAAAGGTGCAGATTTAATTAATTTTTACGGATGATAATGATTTGCATTAGCTGTTACAAATTTATTTACCAAACTTTACACTTTATTTTTTAGGAGGAGCTGAGGGCTTAGAAATTAAGTAAGTTAAAACCAGTACTTCAACAACAGCAACTAAGGCAATAACCCAAAAAGGGGGGCTGCTGGATAATAAAAATATAAAACCTACTAGCATACCTATACCCGCAGCATATTTTGCCTTTACAGGAATTACTTGATGTACCCGCCAATGTTGTAATGTTGTACCAAAGCGAGGGTGGTTTAATAACCAAGATTCAAGCGCGCTAGATGAGCGAGCAAAACACGCTAAGGCTAAAATTAAAAACGGTGTGGTTGGCATAACGGGTAAAATAACGCCAATAATGCCGAGTAACACACACAGTAACCCCAGCAATTTAAAGCCGATATTTTTATAATAAATAAAAACGTTTTTTATGTTCACGCCAGCTCTTTTTCAATAAATTAAACGGTAAAATGAAGAGAAAGTGGCTTAGTTGCATGTTATCAACTAAGCCACTTAGGGTTAGCAAAGGAAAAGTATTTCCCGATTGCATTACCTATTAAAAGTAATAGCCTAAATTAATATTAAAGCGGCGCTCGGTATCGCCATCACCAATAATGGTACCGCCGATGAAAGGTTGGTTTCGAGCTTGTACAAAATCAACATAACTAAAGAACCCGCCAGCAGTAATACTCATGCCGGTTACATTCATCCAAGTGTTGGCGCTATTATCTGATTTGTTGTAGATGATCCCATAGTCGTTATAAAACTGTAGGTTGGTAACTGGACCCCATTCTAGTGCGTAGTCGTATGCAACATTAAAGTTGGTCATTGTAGCTTGGCTCGACACGCTATCGAAGTAATTGTAGGCACCCACTGCAAAGCGGTTGCTGCCATCATCTAAGTCGTAGTCGTATTCGCCGTGTTGAAATTGAATGTTCCAGTTATTAATGTTGCTGTTTAAATGAACAGCCCACGCACTGTAATTACCCGCGCGGTCTTCACCATCATGTAGTCCACCACTGAGTAGCGATACACCTAAATCTGTGGTTATATTTTTACTGTGCTTAAGTTGATAAGTGGCTCGACCAGCAAAAGTGTTGTATTCACCAAGTTGCTTTGCAGGCTCGGCATAGGTTCCTTCATCGGCAGGGCGACTGCCAATAATGTCATAAGAGTAACGGTGGTTTTTATCTGATGCTGAGCCATCAACTCCGCCAAGTTCATCATTTTTAAAAAAGCCAAGATCAAGTGTCCAGTTGTCTTTAAGCTTACGTTTAGCAACTACCCCTAAATCAAAGTCATCTTCTAGGCCAACATAGTAGTTAGTGCTAAAAAAGTAGCTGTGAGAATTGTAAGGGCCATTACCAAACGGTACGGCGGTTATACCAGCTTGACCTTCCCAGCCATCAATAAATTCATACCCTAAGTAAGCGTATTTCACTACTGTCATGTAATCGTAAAAGCGTACTTCACCATTTACTGAAATATCATTAATTTCACCAGAGACATTTAAACGGAAAATATCAAAATCAAAGTCGCCACCGCGATCTTCATTGTCATCATCGTAAGAGTTAATGCCGTAGTTAGCGCGAATGGCACCCCCTACCTTTATTCCAGATGACTGTTGCTCAGGTTTTGCTGCTTCATCAGTTAGTTGCTGAGCTTGTTTTTCAGTGAGTTTACTTTCAAGTTTTTCTACTTGTTGCTTTAACTGCGTTAATTGGCTTTGGAGAGGTTGAAGATTTGATGCATAAGAATTACTAGCAACACCACCTAAAATTAAGGCGAGTGTTAGTTTTGAGAGTTTAGTCATAATAGCCGTTTTGATTGTGATTAAAAAAATAAAGGCGCAACAATGCGCCTCTTAGTGTGGAAAAAGGGAAAATGGCAGACTAGTTTATTATTTTTTTATTACTGCGTTTTATTCTTTGGGAGTTTGAAATAGTGCGCCGACTTCTAAAAGTGGGGAGGCGTCTAGCTTATCAGCATCCATCATTGCGGCAATACGTTGCATTGATGAAAGTAGTAAACTCTGTTCCCATTCAGCAAGTGCTGAAAATTTTTCGATAAAATGCTCTTGTAATGGTTGAGGTGCTTTTTCGAGTAGTTCTTTACCTTGTTCGGTAAGATATAAGCTGACTCGGCGTTTATCCATTTGACTACGAACACGTGTCACTAAGTTTTTACTCTCGATTCGGTCAAGAATATTAGTAACCGTTGCAGGGCTTAAATTGACGTTTTGCGCAATACGACTGGCGGTAATACCATCAGTTTGAGACACTTCCTGCATAATAAGCAGTTGTGGTCCTGTTAAACCCGCTGTTTTATTAAGTTGCTTTGAATGTAAGTCAATCGCACGGATCACCTTACGTAAAGAAACTAGTAATTCGTCATATTTTTGCATTTGCTTGTCTCATGGAAGGCGAATCATTTGCCGTAATCATGAAATGTTACACATCAAATAAATTGAATTCAAATGATATATGTTATTTTAACCCGCTGTTATTAGTTTTTATTGGTTTTTATTAATTTGAGCAGTAATTAAAATAGTATTTATTATCTTTATTTTATTAAATGTTCATAACATTCTGTTTGCTAAGGTTGCGCACCTTACATAGGTTGAAAGCGATACGCAAGCCACAGGTGTAAAACTTTAGTCGTAATTTGGCCGTTGATGTGGCATAAAAATATAGTAACTAACTCAATTTAAATAACTATTCTATGTAGCTTATGCTTTAAGCATGCATTATTGTTTGTGTACAAGTAACCTGAACTCAGGTTAAGTACAAAAAATTAGTCTCAGTGTTAAAGGAAATAAAATGCAATTATCACCCTCAGTATGTATTGAGCGTACACATAGCGGTTTAGAGTTTATTAGTATTAACAGTCGCCAATGTGAGGCGAAAATATTTTTACAAGGTGGGCAAATAACTGAGTTTACACCCAAAGGCAAATTGTCTTTATTATGGGTGTCTGGGGATGAAACCTTTAGCGAAGGGAAAAGTATTCGTGGTGGCATTCCTATTTGCTGGCCTTGGTTTGGTCAACATGAAAATACGGATTTTCCAGCGCATGGCTTTGCCCGTACGCATGTATGGCAAGCCGATGAAGTGCATGAAACCGACAGCGAGGTTACTGTGAGCCTTAAATTACCAATGAAGCAGGTAGATTCTACTTTTTGGCCGCATCAGTCGTCATTACGGGTTGAGTTTATCTTATCAGAGCAATTAGAGGTGCGTTTAACCACCTGTAATTTAGGCAACGTACCATTTAGTTATACACAAGCACTGCATACTTACTTTCCAACAGAAGATATTAATAATACCCGAGTGGCAGGGCTGCAAGGGGCGCAATATATAGAATTTGGTCAAGGGCCTCATCAGCAAAATGACGTGGTCGACTTTTCCCGTGAAACCGATATGGTTTATACCCAAGCCGCAGCAGTTCAAACAATTGATACTCCCCAAGGGATGATCAGTGTTAGCAGAGAAAACTCGCAGTCGTGCGTACTATGGAATCCATGGATTGAAAAATCAAAGCGGCTATCAAATTTTGCCGATGATGATTATAAAAGCATGTTATGCCTAGAAGCAGCGAATGTGCTTGAAGATGCGGTTACGCTTGAGCCTAAACAAAGTCATACCTTAGTGACAACAATAAAGTGGCTTGGCTAAGTCCAATGGAGCAAAGTGTGTTTACTAATCAACAAATAACCGATCTACCGCAACATAAAAGCATAGTGTTTGAGCCGCTTGCCGATAAAGCGTTATTGCATGCACAATTGAATTGGTTGTTATTTTTCATTCCTTTTTGCTTAGTGCTAGCGGTTGTTTGTTATTTTAATACAGATTTTGCTGCCATGGCGCAAGGTTACTTATTGGTTGCTGTTCCGCTATTAATTTTACTTTGTATGCTATACAGCGTGTTCAGTATTAAATTACAAGGCAGTGCATTGCGTACCCACGATATAGCATTTAAAAAGGGTATTATTTGGCAGCAGGTAACTATTTTACCGTTAGCACGAGTGCAGCATATTGAAATACATCGTGGGCCAATAGAGCGAAAACTGGGTTTAGCCAGTTTAAGGCTTTACAGCGCAGGGGGTATGAGTGCTGATTTACAAATTAGCGGTCTGACCCACGAAAAGTGCAAAAATATCCGTCAGTTTGTACAAAGCTATCGCCACGATGAAACCACGAGTGAGGTTGCTGCCAGTGAGTGTTGATGCTACGCAAATGACGCCACCTTCACTTAATTGGCAAAAAGTCTCGCCCTGGGCACTGGCTTATTTTGTGATGCATTTTAGTGTGCGCTTTGTCAAAGACGGCTTATTTAATTTACTGCCTGTGTTAGTGGTATTTGTTACCCAGGTAGAAAATAAATTATTTTGGGGGCAAGTTGCGCTCGCGATTGCTTTGACTTCATTGCTTGCTTATTGTTTTTTGTATTACCGTAGTTTTCGTTTTTGTATTACTGACGAGCATGAAATTTTACTAAATAAAGGTGTATTTAAAAAAGAGCGACTCACCTTAAAGTTTTCTCGAGTGCAAAATGTAAACATAGCTGAGCCCTTTTATTTTACTCCAGTAGGTTTAGTTAATTGCATTTTTGATGCTGCCGGCAGTGTTGCCCAAGAAGCGGTATTGCCGGGAGTAACCAGCGGTTATGCCCAGCAAATGCGCAAACAAGTATTTGACTACAAAGCACAGCAGCAACCATCAGCAGAAGTAGCTGATACAGCGCAATCTCATATTGAAGAGCAGGGCGAAAATAGTTTATTCATTTCAAATAAAGAAATAGCTAAGTTTGGTTTAATGTCGAACATGGCCATTTTAGCGCTTGCCGCTATTGCCCCTTTTATGAATGTGGCTATCGATTTTTTAGAGCAGCAGTTTATAACAAAAATAGAGGGTTTTTATCAGCAAGAGCTGGGTATGATGGCTAATGCAGCGGTATTTGCAGTAATTACTTTGATTTTTATATTGGTATTTATAGCGGTGTTTTTATCGGTGACTATGTCGCTCATTCGTTTTTATAACTATCAGCTTTATTTTAAAAATAAAAAATTTAAACGTATTGCAGGGCTGTTAGAACGCCATCAACTATCAATTAGTTTAGATAAAGTACAATCGATTGTTATTAAGCAAAACCTAGTTGCTAGGCTATTGAAACGTTTTACTGTTGAGTGTTTGCAAGCCAGCAGTGGTGGCGCTGCAAGTATGGCGAAAAAGAATAAACAAACCTTAGTGTTACCAGTGCTCACGCAGGGGCAAGTTGATAATGTGTGTCAGTGGATTTACCCATGGTTTAACAGTAAAAAGCTGGCATTCAAGGCGGTAGAAAGGGCGTTGTTATATAAGAACATGCTGTTTTATGCCTTGCTACCGAGTGTTGCTTCTGGGTTTTTAATTAGCTTTATGCAACTTAATGTATTAATTCCGTTAGCGTTATTTTTGGTATTAGCTACGTTAGTATTTTTGTCTTATAAACGTTATGGGTATTATCTTCATCAACAAGATGGGCGTTTTTATATGGTGGTACGCAAAGGTATGATTGGCGTACATTACCGGGTATTTGAGCTGTACAAAGCACAGAGCGCTCGCAGTGTGAGTACCTTTTTTATGCGTCGCTCTGGCTTAAAAAGCCTGTATATACAACTTGCTGCAGGTGGCGCGTATGTTCCGTATTTAAAACAGCAAGATGCTGACTTTATTATTGATTTTACGCTTATGCAGGCTGAGTCAGACTCCCGTAGTTGGATGTGATTTCCTCCGTTGTAAATAATTAGCGTTCAGGTTAAATAATAAAGCAGGTGTAAATACACATTTGCACATGCTTTATTACACTTTTTTACTGCCCGTTTTTTCCTTTTAATAATAACCTAGGTGTATTAAGGAATTATTTTAGGGAATTTTATGAAACAGACACTGCTGGCATCCGCTTTATTACTTGCCTCACCAAGCTTCGCTGCTAATTGGCAAACCATTCATACCGAGCATTTCAATGTACACTTTAGTAGTGAGCATATTGATTTTGCTAAATCGACCGCAGTAGAGCTGGAGATTGTTCGTACTAAAGTGCTTGATCAACAAAACCGTGCGCTTGATAAAATCGCCGATGTGGTGGTGTTTGATCCTTTAAATGCAGCTAATGGCTTTGCCTTACCAACCTCTAATAATCCTGTTATGGCGCTTTTTACTACGCCACCACAATCGGATACGGTAATCTCAAACTCATCTGGCTGGCAGCAATTACTAGTATTGCATGAGTACATTCACTTAGTGCATTTAGCGCAGCCAACCCGCAGTGAGTGGCAACAAAAAATTAGAGGGGTATGGGATCTTTACGATTTAACCTATGGAGACACACCACGCTGGGTAGCTGAAGGATACGCCACTTTAATTGAGTCTAAAATGACGGGGCGAGGGCGGCTCTTTGATAACTATTCTGAGGCAATACTCAGGGAGTTTGCTCAGCAAGGAGCGCTTCCGACGTATGGACAACTAAATAGTGATGAGGGCTTTATGGCGGGCTCCATGGCTTACTTAATGGGAAGTCGATTTTTATATTGGTTAGAGCAAAATTACTCAGAGCAGCTGGTCGATAATGTATGGGTTCGTATGCGAGCGGTTAAGTCTCGAGATTTTGATGATGCTTTTTCTGGTGTATTTGGGCAAAACGCTGCCAAGCTATATCGTCGATTTATTGCTGAGTACACTTATAAAGCAATGCAACAAGAGCAAACCGAGTCACCACTTAATAGCAAGCTTTGGTTAAAGCTAGATTTATACGCTAGCAACCCCGCTCTTTCTGGCGACGGCAGCAAAATTGCCATAGTGGAGCGTGATAAAAAAAGTAATACCAAGCTCATAATTTATAGCACTGAAGACAACACTAAAGCGCAACAGCAATTTATTAAAGCGCAAAAGCAATTACTTGAGGATGATGCTAAGGATATTCCTGATACTGCGCCGAGTGTATTTAAGCGCGAACAAAAACAAATATTAAATCAAATAAATCGCGCAGGTATTGCCAATCCGCAATGGGTAGGCAACAACACTCTTTATTTTAATGCCTACAGTAGTGAGGAGTCGGGGACTTATAACAAAGTGTCTGACATTTTTAGCTATAACATAGATACTGGCAACGTCGAACAACTCACTGAACTGGCTGGTATTCGTCGTTTTAGTGTTACCCGCGATGGTGAAACACTTTACGGTGAGCGAATAAGAGCTGGGTATTCTGAATTAGTAAAAGTCGATCTTAATACACAAACAATCACGCCACTTTTTACCAAGAGCTTAAAAACGACGTATGATTACCCGACCCTAAGCCCCGATGAAACAGAATTAGCTTATTTATCAGCGTCATTAAACGAAAATTGGCAGTTGTATATACAAGAGTTGGGCGCTGATACTAGGCAGTCAGTCCCAATGCCTAATGGGTATCAATATTTAAGCCAGCCGAGTTTTAGTCAAAATGGCAAATCAATCTATTTTGTAGCTGGTCTAAATAATGCCACTGATATTTATAATTATCATATAAAAAATAACACCCTCACACGCTTAACTAACGGGCAAGAAGCGCTCGCATACCCGATTGAGGCTGAAGATGGCTCACTACTTTATTTCTCTATTAATGCCGATGGCCCTGATGTAAAAACGCTAACAACAAAAAACCGCACAGCCGTGACTGATTTCGCTGTAAACAGTGAAGCTCCATTGTTGATGGTAAATAAGCATACCTTGCCACCGGCAAAAATATATACCGATGAGACAGTAGAGCAAAGCGATTATGCAGTACTTGATCAGCAAGCCACGTTTGCCTTGGGAACACAGTATTATTCAGCGTCAACCAGTTTGCTAAGCGTAGGTATAAAAAGCAGCGACCTATTAAAGCAACTTGATTTACAAGCGGGTTATAATATTGATTTGCATGACGGTGCATTACATGGAGGCTTTGTACAAGCAAAATACAATGCGCTGAATACAAAGTTTAAGCTTGCGCTATTTGATTATAATTTGGATACATCACATCAATATCAACCTAGCTTAAACGTCGATATTGACGCCCGAGGTGGCTTTGCTGCAATAAGCCACCCATTGAAATTTGGTCAATTACAGTTAATCCCAGAATTGGCTTATAACTATACAGATTATAAAAATGGCCATAAAAATTGGACACGGTTGAGTATTAGTCAGCAATGGCAACACGACCGCCAAGCATTTGCCATAGGGCAGAGTATTTATGCCAGTATTTATGATGGGCGGAATCACAGTCGTCATTGGCAAGGTTATGACTTGGCAACAAAAGTATTTGGCAAAGCATTTAATATTCCCATGTTTGTGAGCTTTGAACAAAAACAGCGAGACGATAGTGATTTAGCTTTAGGTGGGTTTAGCTCTAACTTGATTAATCAGCAACAAAGTAGCGAGTTTGTACTTGCTGCTGAACTGCCTTATTACAGTGCAACTGCAGAGCGTTACCAAGGTTATGGTGGTGGCATCAGCTTTAAAGAAGGCATGCCTTGGCTTTATTACAAGCAACATCAATTAGACAGTAGCGTTTATGCACAAAGTTATGGCTTAAAATACCAAGGTGATTTTAGCTTTGGGATGGGGCCTGCAGGCGTAAACGACCTAACTTTTAATGCTGGGCTGTCGCGTGTTGAAGGCGACAGTTTTGAAGATGAAATGCGCGCGTGGTTAAGCTTTTATTATTCGCTTTAAAAGCTTATTTAGCTAAGTTACTTTCTTGTTTTCATAGATAGTAACTTAGCTTGATATACATTTAATTTTTGCGTGTCTTTTTCTAGCTCCATTGCTTTTTTAAGCAGTGCTTTAGTTTGTTGATAGTGCCCTTGCTGATGGCGAATCTTAGCTAGCTCTAGGTATAACTCAGCAATATAAGGTGCTTTTGTTATAGCTTGAACGATATGCCTTTTAGCTTTGTAAAGTCGACCTGTTTGTAAGTCGTTTTTAGCCAGTGTTAATAGCTCATATGGGTCTTTTTCTTTAAAAAAAAGCTTTGCATCTAATTGCTCTTCTAGCTTTTTATCTCCCATCTTTTTTGCTAAAAATTGATAATTAGTTAGTAAATTAATACTTATCAGCTGCTGATTTATCGCGGCCTTGTATATCTTTTTAGCACTTTGAGAGTCGCCAGTACGCCTATGTAATACTGCAGCTAAGTTAAAAAGCTCAGGATCTGTAGGTGTGTATTTATTGGCTTGTAATATATTTGAATATGCTAAATCATAATCTTTTACAGCTAATGCATCTGCAGCTAAGTTACTATAAAACTTAGAAATTAAATCATTGATGTCAGCACTGCCTGAATACATACTTCCTCGGGTTGGGAAATAGTCAATTAATGAACCTGGCTTGATAAATGAAATTTTATTTGGATCTTTTTTAGTGTCATTTTCTTCTGGGGCATACACTTTAGTTCTAAAGTGTTTTGCTACATAAACTAGGTTGTCTTCTTTTGCGAAAACAGGCTGACTAGTTACTTCTTGAAAGCTTGTTTCTAAATCTAAAAGTGCAGCATAACTTTGTGTTAATACGGCTAAGCTTATACAGTTGCCATGCCCATGATCTAGCGCCTGCATCGAAGTTAATGTATCGCCATGATAACTAAAATCAGAGAGTTTATTTTCTAGGTAGTTATAAACAATGATATCCATGCGCATTTTGGATGCTTGCTGCTTTGCAACGAAAGCTAAAAACTTTGATTTTTCAGCTTCAGGAAGCTTAAAAAGCTCATCCTTAGAGACAGTCTCTTGTGTTTTAAATAAGCTATGGTTTAGCAAAGAGGTAAGTTTTAGTTGAGGCTGCTCTTGAGGTGCTCTTGTGCTTGAGCATCCTGCTACTGATAAAAAACCTATGACTATCAAGATTGTTTTTATTTTCATAAACCACTCCATTGTTTGAATTAACATTATACTGAAGTGGTTTGTTTATCAAGCATTCGCGTTTCGTCGTTGAGTTAAGCGATTTTTTTGTGAGTGCTTTTTACGTTTGCGGCGGGTAAACCACAAATACAAGCCTGTACCAGCCAGCCATACAGGACTAAGGCCAACAATACACCATAGTATTTTACTGATAAGCCCAGCAAAATAACCAAAGTGTAGTTTTCTGAAGCTATCTATTACTTGCCAACCCGCACCAGCCTCTCGAATATCCCAATTAGCCATGTGTTCACCTGTTTGCTTATTGTAGGTTATGGTATTGGCGTATTCACTGGTAAGTGGGTTACTGGTATTTACTTCGCCGTAAAGAGTAATATTTTCATCAGGCTCTCGCGGGAAAACTAAAAAAGTTGTATTAAAACTGGGTATTTTCAGCTTGCTATCATTAAGAATGCGCTCAAAAGAGATGTCGTCACTATATAATTTATTTGTAATAGTGTAGTGCTCTTCTTCTGCGTGTTCTATTACTTCGTGATACCACACAGCGCCATTAAAATAGCCACCGGTAATCGCTAAAACGATAAGGATAGGTGAGCCTAATACCCCAGTCATTTTATGGATATCGCTAAGTACTATTTGTAAAGTTGCGCGCCAGCGTACGCTAAATAGTCGCTGCCAAAACTTACGGTAAATAATTAAGCCAGTAATACCTAAAGTTAATAAAAATAGAGCAAAAAAGAAGCCTAATACGGTACCTGTTTGCCCAGGTAAGCTTTTTAAGTCGTTAAGTAAAAAGGTGTAATGGAGTTCTAAAAACCAGTCGGTAAAATAATGAGTTGTGCTAACTGGTTCTGATAAAACCTCTCCGGTGTATTGGTCTAAATGCAACTTAAACCAATCGTCAGTTCCACGCTTAACCAAATAAAGTCGGTCAGCGGTGCTGTTATTAAAAAGCTCCCAGCTTCCTACTACATATTTAGGAAAGGCTGCTTCGGCTTTATCAATTAATGAATCCATAGGTAAACGTGCGGCTTGCTGCTGTACCACAAAGTGTTTATCGGGCATCAGTAAGCCATCAATTTCACTTTTAAACACTAAAACACTGCCGGTAATACTAATAACAATTAACGGAATAATGGCAATTAGCGCCAACCAACTATGAACTTTAAATAGTGTTTTTCTCATTACTTAAACTTGTACGTTAACTTACTGATATGCGCATGATAACAGTTATCATTTGCATTGCAATTAAAGAATAATGAAGCTGTGAAGTTAAGGCAACGGTTTTTGTATACTCAAGTTGCCATCAAGGAAAACTAAAGTAAACGCGAGACTTGTTTAAAACCTAGCCAGCACTACAATGCGCGCTTAAAAATAAAACCTTTAAAAACAAATGTTTAAAAAATGTTTTATTTCTTCCTTTTATTAACAGTTATGTAACGAGCGAGGTCTACTTTGGCGTATTATTTGCCTATTTTGTCAGTGTTTATTTTGGTTTTTAGTTTTTTACCGTTACTTAATAAAATTATAAAAAACCGCAGTGTATCAGGTGTGTCACTGTTAATGATGACATTTGGTTTAGCGCAAAGTGTGTACTTTATAAGCTACAATCTTTACTTTTCTCGTTTTTACATTGCCTTGCCGTTTTTTGCGACAGGCTTTTTAAGCGGACTGATTTTATACTTTTTTGCTCGCTATAATGCAGTTAAGCGTCAAAAGCTGCAGCTACTTGGTATGCTTAGCTTTTCGTTATTACCCTTTTTGTTGCTGTTAAACTCCAACTTAGATACTGCCTCGGTGCTTAACGGATTAACCTATGTGGGTTTAATTATGAGTTCAGTACGGGTTATGCCACAAACTTTTAAAACACTGCGAACAGGGAATATTAGTAACCTTAGTGCGCGCTATTTTAGTTTGCAATTTATAGCAGGTATCTGTGGTTTGTTTGCTGAACTTGCTATGCCAGTGCAAAGTACTTCGCATATATTAATGTTTGTTATGATATTACTGACCAATGCCGTGCAGTTTGCATGTATGCAGTATTATCGAATGAGGCCTGTGTTGGCGTAAAATTAGAGTGACCGTTAGTTTCATTTGTGGCACTTTGAGTGACCAATAAATAAAAAGTGCCCACTATGAAATTAACTATCCATCAAATCGATGCGTTCAGCAGTGAACTGTTTAAAGGTAATTATGCTGCCGTGATCCTACTAGAGTCTTGGCTTAGTGATGATCTTATGCTGAATATAGCTTCGGAAAACAACGTGTCTGAAACCGCTTTTACTTGTCAGTCGGCAGATGGAAGCTTTGCGATACGTTGGTTTTCGCCGTTAATGGAAATTGATTTTTGCGGCCATGCTACATTGGCTGCGGC
Source organism: Pseudoalteromonas sp. BSi20311 (assembly GCF_000239875.1). Classification (NCBI taxonomy): domain Bacteria; kingdom Pseudomonadati; phylum Pseudomonadota; class Gammaproteobacteria; order Alteromonadales; family Pseudoalteromonadaceae; genus Pseudoalteromonas; species Pseudoalteromonas sp. BSi20311. Next base: position 35,930 of record NZ_BADU01000095.1, read on the forward strand.
CTATGTGCTTTGTGAGCAACATAATATAACGCAGGTGCGCTTCAGCACAGAGGCGGTGGGCGAACTGATTGTTAATAAAAATAACGATGGCAGCTTTGCCATGACCTTTCCTAAACAAGCCCCTGAAGAGGTTCAGCTCATCCCTGATGCTTTATTAGCTGGCCTGTCTATACAACCTGTTAAAGTGCTGCAAAACCGCCAAGCTTATTTTGCTATTTATGATAATGAGCAGCAGGTTGTAGATCTGAAAACAACCAATGAACAACTAAAAAAATTAGCCCCATTAGATGTGGTTGCAACAGCACCGAGTGTTGAGTATGACTTTATTTCTCGTTATTTTTGGCCTGCCAGTGGTGGTGATGAAGACTTTGTGACCGGCTCAATTCATACCGGGCTTGCCCCTTATTGGGCAGAACAATTTGGCAAAAACTCTTTAATTGCTTATCAGGCCTCACAACGAGGCGGGAAGCTTTACTGTGAAGTGGGTGATACAACAGTAACTTTGACGGGTCATGCCGTAAGGTACCTAAAAGGTACTATTTACCTTTGAGTTAATGTAAAAAAGGCCACGTAAAACGTGGCCTTGGTTTACTCCGTGTTATTTACGCTTCTAGCGCTTTGCTAATTAAGCGATCGATATACTTTTTATGTGCTTTGGTTGCGGTGTCTGCACCCCATGCAACATCTTGATCGGCTATTTGAGTTAGCTGATATAGCGCAGCTGTTTTTGCTAAGTTATCGTATTTACTTGCTTTTTTTAAGCCTGCAATTGCAATAAGCTGATTTACGTATTCAATCTGTAAATTATGACTGATCGAATTAGCATTTTTACTATCAACAAAAATACTTGCAGTTAAATCCCCCATAAATTGCGTAAGGCTGTATTCATTACCATATAAAGCGGTATCTGAAATACGCAGTAACACAGCAGGATGCAGTAGTTGCGCTAATACACCTTTTTGCATGCCTAAAATCATTTTATGCGGTTTAGGGTCTTCGTTTTTACCGTAATGATTAAACCCACGACGCTGTTGCTGCATAAAGTTATACAAAGGCTGCATACTTTGCAGTACATTTGGAGCAAACACATACTCAGCTAAAATAGCCATTGCTTGAGTTTGACGCTCAAGTGGCACCGGTGTAAAAGGCTTGGCTGCATTTTCATCGCCCACTACGGCACGCTCTACATAAACCCCTCCAATTTGACGAGATACCACGCCTGCTTGTGCACGGTATTGGCCAAATAGGCTGTTAGCAGAAGTAACAAGCTGTTGGTAAGACTCGCCTTTTACTGTAGCTTTATCTTTAAGTTCTGAAAAGAGCGTATTGATCAGTGCCATTCTATCTGCCCCGTAAGCTGCAGGGTTAGACGACAAGTCACCTATCATCACGCGAGGGTCTATATGGCGCCCAGGAGCACGCATGTCGTCGGCATCATTACCAAAGGCAAGAGCATGTTCGCTTGAGCGAGCAAGTATTTTATCAAGACGAGCTTGTTCTGCTGCTTTATCTTTAAGTGCTGCGCTATAGCCGTAGTTTATTGCCCAATCATCGTATGGACCTGGTTTAGTTTGGAAAATATCGCCTTGAGTCACACCTGTTGGCGCTATATTTGCTGGCGCATAGTCCATTACTGAGCCGGTCACTATACCTTGGGTTTTACTTTTGTCGTGAACTTCTTTCTCATCCCACAAAATAGAAGATTTCATGTTGTGATTGAGACCTAGAGTATGCCCTACTTCATGTAAAACCAGCTGGGTTAAGCCTTGGCGTAACATTTCAGTATCTTCAATATCAGCGCCATTTGCTAAGCCTTTTGCAAGTATTAGGTTCTGTTGTAATTCATGACCTAAAGAGCAATTAAGCTCAGTGTTGCTTCCTGGTTGTGTATGGCTCATCGTGCCTTGAGTATAAAGCGTATCGTATATCCAGCGGTTTTTCATAAATACAAACTCAAGCATAATGTCTGAGCCTAATATTTCACCGGTTAGCGGGTTAGCTAATGCTGGTCCATATCCACCAAAAGGTGGCTTAGGCGATGAAGTCCAACGCAGTACATTATAGTTAATGTCACCGGCATCCCAATCGGCATCATCAGGCTGTATTTTCACTTCAAGTGCGTTTTTAAAGCCTGCTTTTTCAAATGAGCTATTCCAAGCAAGTACAGCGTCACGTACAGTATCTCGCCACTCAATAGGCGTGGTATTTTCTATCCACCAGGTAATTGGCTTTACTGGTTCTGAAAGTGCTGCGCTTGGATCTTTCTTTTGTAGATCCCAACGCTTAATTACATCTTGGTATGGTGCCCAGTCAGTTGATGTCATTTTATCAAACTGATTGGTGAAATAACCAATGCGTGCATCATCAAAGCGAGGTTGGTAGCTATTATCAGGTAAAGCTACAAATGAGTGCTGTACTTTTACTGACACACTTCGTGGATCGCTTATCGCACCTGACCCTCGAACGGTTGGGCTGCTATTGGTAAAAACATAATCAACAACCACATCTAGGTTATTAGGGTAAGGACGCTGTTTGATGATGCGTGATTTTTTATCATCTAACTTACCTACTTTAAAACGCTTTTTAGCATTTTTATCATTCGGGTTAGGTGTTGGTGATACTTTATGCAGCGCTTCACTTAAAAATAGCTTGTTAACATTAAAGGCTATTTTATCCTCTTCTTGTTTTTCTATTTTTATACTTGCAAGTACCGCTTCGCTAATGTTTGCCTCACTGGCTTTAGCTAGCGCGCTATTTTCATTAAATAAATAGCGTGGGGTTTTGCTAATAATATCGATGCGATCAAAGTATTTTCTAAATTCAATTAACTTGGTTTCACGGTACGCGCCACGAAAATGACCCGCATCAGTCGCGCCGTCAATGGTATGTGCGAAGTAAACAAAAGGGGTATCGAGCTGCGACTCGTTAATGACCATTAGGTGGTCGCCGGTTTTTTCATCTTGGTAAAGATTAAAAATGCCGGCAAATTCGGTTTGACCTTTAATCATTTCACTTAATGTTTGTGGCTTTTTTTCTTCTTTTTTTTCTGCAGCAACAGCATAGCTGCTGCCAAGCGCTATACTAAGCGCCAAAGTAAGTGTGGTTAATTTCATAGTTTGTCTTTTGTAGTTGTTAATGTAATTTTACTGTACGTAATATCATGCTGTTTCGCACAGTATCGTTACTAAATACTAACAAAAAGTGATTAGCTTTATGATTTATAATGGTAAAAATTTGTAACAAACCATTTTACTACACTTAACGAGCTTTAATTTAAGCATTTAATAGAAGCTGAAGAAGCATAAAAAATGCTTTTTTTGTAACAGTTGCTTACAAATGTCACGTTAATGTTTCAACAAGCTTTGGTATTATGATGCTAATAGAAATTTGGGAGTAATAAATAAATGCAAGGTAATGTACTTAGATGGGTTTTTCCATTCGTAGCTCTGGCATTAGGTGTGGTTGGTTTTTTTGCAATTAATGCGATTGCAAAAGAGTCAGATAAAAAACAAGTCATAGACACTCGTCCAACTGTACAGGTTGAAGCTGTTGCTGCTAACGATCATCAAGTCATCATTAATAGCTATGGTGAAATGCAGCCGCTAGAAAACACTCAGCTCTCAGCACAAGTGTCAGGTGAAGTAATTAGCTGGCATCCAAATTTTGTAGCAGGTGGGGTCGTGGGTCGCGGCGAAATCCTTTTTACAATTGAAAAAGATAACTACGAAGCAGCAGTGCTGCAAGCCGAGGCCGAATTAGCCCGCGCTCAAGCTACGCTTATAGAAGAGCAGGCTCAGGCTCAAGTAGCTGAAGATGAAGCAAAACGTTTTCCTAATAAAGCACGCACTGACTTATTTTTACGCAAACCACAAGTATTGAGTGCACAGGCTTCGGTTAAGTCAGCACAAGCTGCATTAAAACGAGCGCAGCGTGACTTAGATAATTGTGAAGTGAGCGCGCCTTATGATGCATTAGTGGTGAGTCGCAACGTAGGTGTAGGTCAGTTTGTCAGCATGGGCGCTCAAGTGGCTGAGCTTAATAATATTGAAACAGGTGAAGTGATTATTCCTATTGCTGGTTTTGACAGTGTGTTTTTACCTGATCGCGTTAAAGGGGTAACCGCAACGGTTATTAAAACAGGGTTAAATGGGTTTACTCGCCAAGCCGTGATAGACCGCGATTTAGGGATTGTAGATAACGCCACTCGTATGAGCAGCCTAGTGGTTAGAATTGAAGACCCTTATGGACTTGTAAATCAGCAGCCTGCAATTAAGTTTGGTACTTATGTACAAGTAAATTTTGCCGGTACTATGCTCAATAATATCTATCGTTTACCACAAGAGCTCGTAAATAACCAAACCGTGTGGATAGTTAATGATGAGCAGCAGTTAGAACCACGTAAGGTAAAAGTAATTCGCGAAGAAGGTGAGTACTTCTATATTAGTGATGGTTTAGAGGCAGACGATCAGCTTGTTGTTACTTTACCTGAATACCCACAAAAAGGGATGGCGGTAAAAATAGCAGGGCTTACTGAATCAGAAGATGCTGCAGAGCGCACATCAACAGAAAAACTATAAAGGTAGCATGAGTTATGAATAGCACAGAACTACCCAATACAACCAAACAAACAGGGTTAATTGCCTATTTTGCTAACAACTCTGTAGCTGCTAATTTGATGATGTTTTTTATCATTGTAATGGGGATTATTAGCTACTTTACGATTCAGCGACAAATGTTCCCCAATATAGAAGTTAACTATATTACGGTGAATGCAAACTACCCAGGGGCATCGCCTCAAGAAATTGAAGAAAGTATCTTAATAAAAGTTGAAGAGTCGTTAAAAGATATTACCGAAATTAAAAAAGGGGTGTATCGCGCTTTTCGTAATGGGGGGTCTGCCAGCCTTGAAATTAATACTGACGCAGAGCTTACCGACGTTCTCGATAAGGTAAAACTGCGAGTAGATGGTATCGCGACTTTTCCTGCAGGAATGGAGCCGGTTACCATTAGCCAAATAGAGTTTCGCCAAGATGTAATTGGTATGACGCTTGTTGCCGACCTACCGCTAAATGAACTTAAGCCAATCGCAAATCAGGTTGAAGATGAATTATTGCAGTTATCGAATGTATCTTTAGTGGTAAATGATGTGCCACTGGATGAAATTGCCATAGAAATAGAGCCCGACACACTTCGCCAATATAATTTAACTTTATCGGATGTAGCAAATGCGGTACGTCGCTATTCGGCTAATTTTTCAGCCGGACAATTAAAAACGGATGCTGGTGTTATTTCGGTTCGAGTAGAAAATCAGTTTTATTCTGGTGAAGAGTTTAGGCAAATTCCGGTAAAAATTGGCGCCAATGGTGCCAAAGTGTTGCTACAAGATATTGCTATAATCAAAGATCAGTTCGTTGAAGGTGAACGTTACTTTAAATTTAATGGCGAAAACGCGGTTTATTTATCGGTAAAAGCCACCGAAGATCAAAACATTATTCCGGTGGCCGATTCGGTTAAAGCGTATATTGATCAAAAAAATAAAGAGCTGCCATTGGGTGTGCGTTTAGAGCCATTAATGGACATGACATACTACCTTAATGCACGCTTAGATATGATGAAAGCTAATTTGCTGCAAGGGGCTATTTTAGTTGCCATTATGCTTTCATTATTTTTACGTTTTAAGCTGGCACTGTGGGTAATGATTGGTTTGCCGGTATGTTTTTTAGGGGCGATGATGTTGATGCCATTATTTGGCATCACGATTAATATTGTGTCTTTGTTTGCCTTTATTATGGTACTGGGAATTGTGGTGGACGATGCCATAGTCATAGGTGAAAGTGCCTACACCGAAATAGAGAAAAAAGGCGGCGGTGTTGTCAATGTAGTGAATGGCGCAAAACGAGTTGCCACCCCGGCGACCTTCGGAGTACTCACAACCATTGCGGTATTTGCGCCATTTACACTTTCAAGTGGACCTGAAAGTGCCTTCTTTTATGGTATTTCAGTGGTAGTTATTTTATGTTTAATATTTAGCTTAATAGAATCTAAGCTAATACTACCAGCGCATATTGCGCATACTCACTTTTCACCTATAAACCCTAATGGCTGGCGGGCACGTTTTAATAAGCGCTTTTTTGGCTTTGTAAATGGGCCTTATAGGCAGTTTATTATTAATTGTATCAAATGGCGCTGGACGGTGTTATTTAGCTTTATTGCGCTGTTAATTTTTACTTTTGCGTTAATCTCGTCTAATCAGGTAAGAATGATCCCGTCACCTAAAGTGCCGCATGACTTCCCGCAAATTAATGTTGAAATGAATGATAATGTATCAGACATCCAAACCATTAACGCGATACGCCAAATAGAAGCTATGGTACTTGAGGTTGATAAACAAACAGCGCGTGAAGATGGCCATAAAATGGTGCGTGATGTATTGGTATTTAACCAAGGTCGAACCGAAGCGCAAATTTTAGCGCCATTGGTTGACGAAGATTTACGTCCATATAATGCCTTTGAGCTGTCGCGCCGCTGGCGTGAAGCGATGCCTAATATCGCGGGGGTTAAGTCGTTAACTATACAAGATGATGTTGGCGGTGGAGGTGGCGGCGGTAACGGTGAATTTGGTTACCTATTGTTTGGCTCTGATATAGATACCCTCAATGAAGCCGGGCGTCGCTTTATTCAACTATTGCAGCAGCAAGAAGGCTTATTTGATATCAGTTCAACGATTGATCCTGCTAGCAAAGAAGTACAAATGAGCTTAAAGCCAGTTGCCTATGACCTAGGATTAGACTTGGCATCAATTGCTAACCAGGTGGGGGCAAGCTTTTACGGTGGCGAAGCACAGCGCGTTATTCGCCGCGGTGAAGAAGTGCGAGTGATGGTGCGTTATCCTAAGCTTACGCGTGAAGCGTTCTCGTCACTTAAACATGCAGTTGTTACTACGCCACAAGGTCGAGAAGTGTTGTTGGGCGATGTGGTTGAACTAACAGAAACACCGGGTATCAGTTATATTCGTCGTGAAGGTGGTTATCGTACTGTGTATGTTTACGGCAATATAGATGAAGAAGTAATTGAGCCGGGTGAAGTGGTTAAGCAAGTAAAAGAAAACCTATTGCCACAACTACAAGATGAATACCCCAGTGTTAAGTCAGAACTAGGTGGTGCCATTGAGGAGCAGCAAGCGCAAGCTAATGAGCAATTGCTATTTTTTGCTGGCGGGATGATTTTGGTTTACATTTTGTTGGCAGTGCCACTAAAAAGTTACTCGCAGCCTTTAATTGTAATGTCGGTTATTCCATTTAGTTTAACGGGTGCAATATGGGGGCATTTTTGGTTTGGCTTAGATATTAGCTTAATGTCGGGCTTTGGTTTAATTGCTGCTGCAGGGGTTGTTATTAATGACTCATTAGTAATGACTGATTTTATTAATCAGGCGCGTCGCGCGGGTATTAGTATAAAAGATGCCGTTATTGAGGCTGGCTGCGCCCGCTTTAGACCCATACTACTTACCTCAATAACTACCTTTGCTGGCGTATTACCGATTATGTTTGAAACCAGTTTACAAGCTAAATTTGTAATACCGATGGCGGTAGCACTTGGTTTTGCGGTTATGTTTGCAACGCTGATCACCCTTATTTTGGTGCCGTGCCTGTACATTATTTTAACTGACATAGGGGCGCTGTTTAAACGCCCATTTACAAGTAAAAAGGTGAGTGTGAGTTAGTATTATATATCACCCTGCCCCGTCCTAAATGTGTAAACACATGTCAGGACAAGGCATCCAGCTGAATAAAAAAGCCAACCGTTAAAGCGGTTGGCTTTTTTGTGTTATTTTTATGAATGTAAACTTAAGTGCTGCTTTTAAATTCTGGTTACATTCTTTTGTTTGATTATTGCAACATTGCGAATTACAATCAGTCGGTATTGGTATTACACAATGGTTTTTAACCTAATACTTTAGTTAATGCATATTAGCCTTCGAGCTAGTTTGCCTGTTGTAAGCCATATGATATGGGCGACGTTTGACTCTTTAAGGTGTTGCAGTGTTTATACATTCATCATTAACGTGTGGAGAATGGTTAACTATTGGTTGTCTTGGGCTCGATCAGTATAGCCAGCTATTTGTTGGTGATACGGTTAGTGTGAGCTTTTACGATGAGCATGGTGAATTATCTCAGCTAGCGTTTGAATATGAAATACTCTCCCCAGAGCAGGGTGAACCCCATGCTTGGAGCTTGCTGGTGGTTGAGCATATTAATATGCATATTCCGCTGGTGTGCGCTGGCAGAATGACAGAGCAAGGATTAGTAGTCGCTTATAGGCATAATAAAATATTTGCACTTGAAAGTAGTGGTATTTGTAGCGCGGTGGTTCATTTTAATCGCGCTGAAAAAAATAAAAAATTAATTGCTGTAAGTAGCCTTGGATACGATGCAATTTATCCTCAAAATGGCGATATGTATAGTGCAGGCACCAAAGTACTACAGCCTAAAACGGGGCATATATACCAGTGTAAGGCATGGCCATTTAGCGAGTTTTGCCGTGTAGATGAGCATAACACTATGTTTGAGCCAGGCGTTGGTGAAAGCTGGGCGATGGCTTGGCAGCAAATACAGTAAATCAACTTCCCTTAGGTATAACGACAACAATAAAATTCACGTAGTTTTTAGTTATCGAATTTATACCGCTTTAGCCCACTCAACTATGAGTGGGCTTTTTTATTTTTATGATAAACTGGCCGCCATTGTTATTTTTTAAGCGGTTTTTTTGTGTATTCTTCTGATTATTCTTTAAGCTTATTGCCTAATTTTCCTATTGCTAAAAAGCAACCTCATGCGCTTACTACTCACGCAAAAACACGCAGTGATGATTATTATTGGATGCGTGATGATGAACGACAAAATGCCGAAATACTCGCGCATTTAGCACAAGAAAACGCCTATTGTGATGAGCAATTAGCCGCCATTAAGCCATTACAAAATACACTATTTGAGGAGCTTAAGGGGCGTATTGTAAAAGACGACAACACCGTACCGGTCAAAGATGGCCAGTATTGGTATCACTCAGAGGTTCGCGGAGATGATGAATATGCACGCCATTATCGCAGTAGCAGTATGGCAATGGCTAATAAAGCGTTACTACTTGATGTGAATGAACTTGCCAACGGCTATGAGTTTTATGAGCTAGGGGAAGTGGCGCTGAGTCCCAATGAGCAATTAATGGCATATTCTGAAGATACTGACGGCAGACGTATTTACACAGTTCGATTTAAAGATTTAAGCAGCAATAAAATGCTCGACGATGTACTCGAGATTACCGAGGGGCAAGTTGTTTGGGCGAACGACAATAAAACCGTATTTTATGTAAAAAAGGATTTAAAAACCTTATTAGGTTATCAAGTTTTTAGACATGAGCTAGGGACTGAGCAACACCAAGATGTGTTGGTATACGAAGAGCAAGACAGTAGCTTTTTTATGGGCTTAGGTAAAAGTCGTGATGAAAGCTTAATTATAATCGATTTAGCAAGCACAGAAACTAACGACATGTGGATACTTGATGCCAATCAGCCCCATGGCGAATTTACTGCTTTAATGCCGCGTGAAGAGGGGCATGAATTTGATATCGATAAGCTTGGTGATACTTTTTATATAGTAACTAACTGGCAGGCTAAAAACTTTAGATTAATGACCGCAACAAGCAATACCATTGCTGATAAAAGTCAGTGGCAAACACATACCCCTCATCGTGAAAATGTATTATTAGAAGGTGTTGAATTATTTAACGACTTTTTAGTGCTTAGCGAGCGCGAACAAGGCCAAGCCCGCTTTGTTGTGGTTAATAAAAACGCTGAGCGAATGAACCTTGAGTTTGATGATCCTTGCTATTACGCTGCTATTGCGATGAACCCAGAGCCAAATGTAGCTCATGCGCGCATTTACTATTCAAGCTTAACAACGCCAGGCTCGCTCTATAATGTTGATTTAACCACAGGCGAAAAAACCTTACTTAAACAACAAAAAGTACTCGGTGATTTTAACGCAGGAGACTATCAGTCAGAGCGACTTATGATAAGCGCTCGAGATGGGGTAAAAGTACCGGTATCCTTGGTTTATCGTAAAGATAGTTTTAAACAAGATGGTTCAAACCCACTGTTTCAATATGGTTATGGCGCGTATGGGATCACCATAGATCCAAGCTTTTCGAGTACGTCACTTAGCTTACTCGACCGTGGCTTTGTTTATGCGATTGCGCATGTGCGTGGTAGTGAAATGCTAGGGCGTTCATGGTACGAACATGGTAAAAAACAGCATAAACAAAATAGCTTTAATGACTTTATAGATGTAACCAAAGCGCTCACTGAGCAAGGATACGGCAACAAAAGTAAAGTGTTTGCCTCTGGTGGCAGTGCTGGGGGGTTATTAATTGGAGCTGTGGTAAATCAAGCGCCTGAGCTTTACTGTGGAGTGGGTTGCCATGTGCCATTTTTAGATGTGCTTACCACTATGTTGGATGAAAGCATACCGCTTACAACAAATGAGTATGATGAATGGGGTAATCCAAATGACCCTCATTTTTACGAGATTATTGAAGCGTATTCACCGTACGACAATATTAGTGCGCAACACTACCCCAATATATTGGTGACGACCGGCTTGCACGACTCACAAGTACAGTATTGGGAACCAATGAAATGGGTGGCTAAAATGCGTGAATATAAAACCGATGATAATATTTTAGTGTTTAAAACCGACATGGATGCAGGGCATGGTGGGGCATCGGGTCGCTTTAAGAGCTTAGAAGAAAAAGCGCTAGAAATGGCCTTTTTTATCGCTTTGTCATAGCCAGTATATGATTATCACAAAAAAGCCTCAGTCATAACTGAGGCTTTCTATTTTTTAAAATAACTTAATCTAGGTAGGCTTTTAACATCCACACTAGTTTTTCTTGCTCTTTAATGTAGTCACTCATTAATGACGCGGTACCTTCATCATCAGCTTCAGCGGCTTGTGCAAGAATATCGCGCTGCATTTTAATTAAGCTGCTGTATCCGGCAAGTAAGTTCTCTACTGCGGTTACGCCATCGCTGATCCCTTTTGCTTCTTTAATTTCACTTACTTCTAAGTAATCTGAAAACGCATGTAGCGGTGCACCATCAAGCGTTAAAATACGTTCTGCGATTTCATCTACTTTTAATAGTAGTAAGTTATAAATTTCTTCAAACTTTAAATGTAATTCAAAAAAGTTTCGGCCTTTAATATTCCAGTGAAAACCGCGCGCATTCATATATTGAATTTGATAGCTGCTTAAAAGCGTATTCAGTGACTTAATAATATCTTCACTTTTTGTACTGTTTAAACCAATTGCATTTACTTGCGACATACCTTGCTCCTTAAATAACCGTTTTTATGAATTTTCACATATTGCTCAGTAAAATAAGTATTGCTCATAATCGTCTATGAATAAAATCGTTTATACATATTGATGCCATAGCTAAAAGCTATCAGCGTATCTGTGGTTTTATAAATGAATTAACTAACGCTGTTCAATAGATATGGGTTGTGTTTATAAAAATACTACCTTGAGCAGCGAAATTGTTTATTTTGTGAGTACAAAATATGATCTAAAACAAGCTTTTGAAAGGCGCAGCGCACACTTATTTTATTTATTGATGTAGGTCAAAAAACGCGCACAAGTAAAGCGCATAATCAATATAACCCAACTTGATAGAGAGTACTTTATTAAGTTAAGGGGCTACTTGATTAGATGCGGAGAGAAATAATGGAAGCTAAAACACGTAAAGAGAATAAAGCTGAACTCATCGTTATTGGTATTGCTTTGGTCGCGTTTGTTGTTGGATTAGTTGCGCACTTAGCGGGTGCGAGTTTTGCAAACTCTGATACCTTTGGTTATATCGCTGCACCCATGCCGCTGGTGTTAGGTATTATATTTTTGATCAGCTATAAAGTGGCCGCTGCAGCTGAGGACTAAATGTCCTCGTTCAAGCGCTCAAGAATATAATTAACGACTTGGCGAGAGTAAATCATACTGGTATGGCTTAAATGAAACACCTTGTGTTCAGCCATACCTTTAAGTTTGGTTTCATCTAGTAGTACGGTGCCATCAGAGCGGCTACCTTTAACAATGAGTGGCATTAAACCAATCGGTAAGTCGCCGGCAATACTGTATAGCTTGGCTTTAAAAGGCCAATCACCATTTTTAGACAGTAAAAACTCAACGCTATTTTTTAATAATAGCTCAAACCCTTTTTGTTGCATTTTCTCAGCAATATGGCTGCCAGTGTGTGGCGTACCTAAGGTGATCACCTTTTCAACATGATGACTTGGTGCTGAGTTTGCCTCTAAATAGGCGCGAGCAACTAAGCCTCCCATAGAGTGGCAGACTAAAGCGGATGGTTCACCACCAATAAACTCATCTATTTGCGCAAAAATAGCATCTCGATTAGGGTCACGGGTGTTGTAGGTTAGATTTAAAACCTTAACCCCAGACTCTTCCAAGCGTGAGCACAGCGGGCGCATTACCAAGCCAGACATATACAAGCCATGTAAAACAATCACGTGTTTAACTTTCATACGCCCCCTAATACCAATTTTATTAAAAACATGATCATTCTAGCGTATTAAATAATCCGCTACCTACGTTAAAAATTATTTATATAGAGCAACTATATGTCATCATTTTTGCCTTGTTATCGACTTATTTCTTTGTCGCTATAATAGATAACTAATTTAATGCAATTGGTATAACCTATTCTAATTACATTAATTGCTGAGGTTTTATCTCAATGTTAGTGGTGTCGGTATTAACCCAAACTTCACCATCTTGAATGGTAATAGCCAATTTAATATTACGATCAACCAACGCAGCTAATAACTGAGTAGCAGCATAATCAAGGCTAAAAATGCTTAAGTTTTTAAACTCGTACAATTTAGGCTGATGCTTTTGCCACCAAATAGCTTGGTTATTCTCGCCATAGGTATATAAAACTACTTTTTTAGCTTTATTACAGGCTTTTTTGAGGCGTTTTTCATCAGGTAGCCCCAGCTCAATCCACAGCTCTATCTCTTCGCTGTAATTGACATGCCAAAGCTCCGGCTCATCATCAGCACATAAACCTTTAGTAAACTCTAATCCATCACAGCTATTAAGTGCAAACGCTAGTAAGCGAATCATCAAGCGCTGCTCAGTTTCTGATGGGTGTTGTGCCAAGGTTAAATTAAAGTCTTGGTATACGTGACGGTCCATATCGCTAAGCGATAGTTGCGCTTTAATAATGGTAGATTTAAGAGCCATAATATCTAATCTGAAAAAATTTGCGCCAGTATAGCGCAATTAAATGAATTGCCAGTTAAAATAGCTACAAATTATATGTTAGGAGTTAAAAATGGCTATCCAGTGGTTCCCTGGGCGCTTGTATTAACTTCCGCGCCGCTCCGTAGTGTTACTTAAACTCCATAAAAAACATGTGTTTAATCTGTTTTTATTCCGTATTTGTCCAGTCTAATCTTGTTGCTTCTACTATTTTTAGTACCCACGTTAGTACCCATGAGATTATGTTTTATATATACTAGTCTTAATCATCATTATGGAGCTTATTATGGCTAGGCCTGTAGTTCGTCTAACGGATAAGAAAATAAAATCAATTACTAGTACAGGCAAAGAACAAACGCTTTCTGACGGTGGCGGTCTTCAACTGCGTGTTTTACCTAGTGGTACTAAATCTTGGCAATTTAAGTTTAAAGATCCAATAAGTGATAAATTTAATAAATTACCCCTTGGGCTTTATCCAGCACTATCGCTTGCTAACGCACGTACTAAAGCTATTGAGTATCAAGAACTACTAGCGCAAGGTATTAACCCAAAGGCATATGAGCTTGCAAAAAAGCGAACAGAGAGCCGAAAAGCTGCGAATACTTTTTTAGCTGCTGCAGAGCTTTGGTTTGAACGAAAACAGCCTACTGTGACCGCTCATCACGCAGCTAGGGAATGGCGAACACTTGAGATGTATATTTTCCCCAAGTTGAAAGACACGCCTTTAGAAAGCATTACAGCGATTGATACCATTGAAATTCTCAGGCCACTTGAGGCTGACGCTAAGCACTCCACAATTAAGCGTATTTGCCAAAGCTTAAACCAGATCATGGATTACTCGGTAAATCATGGCTTTATCAATGCCAATCCACTAGCAAAAATTATAAAAGTATTTACTAAAAACACGGTTGAGCACATGGCTACAATAAGGCCTGAAGAGCTACCTGATTTTTTAACGGCTGTGAATAACTCTCAAACCATTCAGGACAAAACCAAGCTTTTAATTTTGTGGCAGTTGCACACAATGACTCGTTCAAAGGAAGCCGCAGGCACTAAGTGGGCAGACATTAATGTTGAAGAGGCTGTTTGGGTGATTCCTGCTGAAGAAATGAAGCGTAGAAGGGCTCACAGAGTGCCTTTAACGCCTGCTACCTTGGCAATACTTGAACAAATGAAACCATTGAGCGGTCACCATGAATATGTATTCCCGAGTGAGCGTAATGAAAAGGGCCATGCAAGCACTTATACGGTCAATGCCGCGATTAAACGCAGTTTGGGTTACAAAGATAAGCTGGTGGCTCATGGCTTGCGCTCAGTTGCATCTACAGCTCTTCATGAGGAAGGTTACGACAGCCTTTTGGTCGAAGCCTGCCTAGCCCACGCAGATGAAAACGAAACAAGAGCGGCATATAACCGCTCTGATTATTTAGAGCAACGCAGGCCAATAATGGCTTGGTGGAGTGATCTGATTGAGCAGGCTAATTCAAAGTAATAGGAGCTAATCAAGCATTGTTTTAACTAGTTCATTGAGGGCTTTTTTTTCAGTGGTATTTTGATCTTTAGCGTAGTTGGTTAGCTTTTTTTGGTTTGCTTTGGTTAAGCCTAACGGGCTACTACTTTTTTGACGAAACATTTTCTGTTTATGTGCGTTGTATAATGATGTGTTTAGTTCAGCTGTTGTTGGGAGCTTATCCTCATATTTGTTAATAAAACGACCAACTTTATTGCTGGAACCTATTATAGGGCTTGTTGTTTTAAATTTTTGATATTTAAAGTCTACTTCAGGCCAGTTGCGAATATGTACTTCACCTTTACGCTTGAGGCTAACCATAAAGAGATATTTTAGTCTGGATCGAAAAATATATGATGGCTCAATAGTTTCGTATGGGTAATAGGTATCGGTGTAAATGATACAAGGCATATATGCATCATTGATGGACTTGAATTCATTAAGCTCAACTAGTTCAATGTCTGACGGTTTGAAGAGGTCCATAGTGTTGGGGGTGGCGTTTTCTGTTTCATTACTATTTTTAGTTATAGTTTCATTACCATAATAGTTTAAATCGATTTGAACATCCAAACTTTTAGTTGTAATGATATGATCGAATATTGGGACTTTAATTGCTTCTATAAATCTCCCTTTTAAGTGCTTCCAATTACTTATCAAGGCAATAACAGACCAATAAATTGTCTCATTATCAATTGGTTTAATGAATTGGAAAGCTATTTTTTCCTCTGCCGCCTCATCTATTTTTTCTGTTAGATAACGCCAAATCCAGCTACATGTTTCTTCATCTTTTATATCTAACCAGGGAAGTAGGCTTTTACCTGTTACAAACTGTGAATAGTCTCGTTTCATCGTCAGTAAATAGTCTTGTTTAACTCCTTCATTGCAAAGTGAGGCATCAAAAATTCTAATGATTAGAGGGTAAATCTCTTTAACGTTACAAGCAAAATCTCGAAAGTACTTATTTGGGGGGGCGTAGTAATAGCGTTTAGGAGGGTTAAATTTCAAGTAAAAAAATACCCAGCATAACTGTTTTGGCTCACTATCTGACAGCCAATTGAAACTCTCAATAGGTAGAATATTTGCAAAGTAACTCTTCATTAACTTTCTCAATTCATACTTGAGACGCCACCCTGTTTCATTAATGGATTCATTTTCCCAACACTGAATAATATAGCGAGCTTCTTTAATGTTTTTAGGAAGTTGATTTACCTGAAACAACTCAGTGTGATGAATATATTTAACTAACCACAAGAGCGATCTTTCATCATTTTTGAATGTGTCTAGCCATGACATTTTTGTAATTCCTTATTAAGTGAAGTTCATTTATAGCATAACTAAAGCATAATTTATAAGTGATTTATTCATAAAAAAATCAAACTATATA
>NZ_BADU01000094.1:0-843 GCF_000239875.1 Pseudoalteromonas sp. BSi20311
AATGTTGTACTAAAAATGCTCTTAGTCGTTTCGATTGTTTTGCAATCGTTAACTGCTGTTGTATCCGCAACATCTGAGAATCACCAGGTAGATATAGAGCACCTTCAAACTCAACATGATCATGCAGATGATCGAAATATTTTAAATGATAATACAGATGATGAACAGCACGATGTAAAGGATTGTCATCACTGTGGTCATTGCAGTGGCAGCCACTTATCTTGGATTTTAGTCAGTAATTCCAATGTCGATGGTAAGCTAAATATTATCAATAAAACGCCTTATCAAATTGATCAAACAAGTACCTTTCTTGAAGCTATACTTCGTCCGCCTATTTCTTAATTAGATTAATTTTTAATGACCTATTTATCCTTTAATAATGGATAAAGGGTTCGTGTTTATTAATTTTAAAATTAAGAATTTTTATGTATATATATTTAAAAAATACAGGTTTAGTCCTGTCTTTATGCATGGTTGTGAGTTTTTCAGCTGCCAGTTATGGCAAAGAGAAAAATATTTCATGGCTAGATAGTCAAATAAATAAAGATCCCGAAGTTATAGCAGCGAAAGAGTTACTCAATGCAAGTAGTCATAGAGCCAAAGGTTTAACTCAAGCCGTTTATAACCCAGAGCTAGAAGCTAGTTATGAAAAAGAAGGTGATTTTGATAATTACTCCATTGGTATCAGCCAAACAATTGATTTCTGGGATAAGCAATCAGCAAATAAAAGCATTGGTGAAATTGATGTCTATGTAAACCAGCAACAATTGTTATCTTTACTCGATTCTAAAAAGGCTAACGCTTTAACTGCATTAGTTAATTGGCAAGCAGCAAAAGAAGCTG
>NZ_BADU01000093.1:0-9134 GCF_000239875.1 Pseudoalteromonas sp. BSi20311
AGCTTAACCAGATCTCAGGTTAACTTAAACTCTTGGCCATTGAAGCGGGCAAGTCCTTCCCAAGTACCCACCCATAGATACCCATCTTGTGTTTGTGCAAGGCTATTAATGCTATTGTGAGGAAGACCCGTACGTGTATTCCAGGTTTCAAAAAAATAATCACGTAACGGCAAACGAGTCTGCTGTTGTGCGTCAACAGAAAAAATCACCAATAAAATACATAAAATCACTAAGCGATTCATCAGATATTGCCTTTATAATTATTAATTTTTATATTTGGGTAAGTTTAGAGCGACAATTTAAGTTAAAAGCACTGCTGGTAAATAATAACATAAAACTTACAACTTTTTAATTAATTATTATTACTTAAATTATTAAATGTATACTGCAATTGCTTTATAAATTTAGCGACATGAAGCCCATCCAACAACGCATGATGAACATCAATAGCGAGCGGCATTTTACCTGTCTCAGTATTGTATTGGCCAAACACAAATTTAGGAATACCATTACTTTGACCGTGGGTAAATGCATGTGAAAAGCTGCTAAAGTTTAACCAAGGTAATACAGAAACATGAATTAAATCTGCTTGCCCTTCAGTTGCTGCAAACGCATCAGAAAACAGTGGGTTTAATTTTGTGGCATTGCTAATAGCTTTCGCCTCACGGGCAAATTCATTTAACGACTCGTGTAATTTAAAATAACTAAAGCGAAACGACTCGTCATCGGCAAGCTCGACTACACTTGCCCGCGTAGCACTTAAGTAACAAGGTTTTTGGTTAATAATGCGCAGCATCATCGGCTCATACTTATGACAAACTTTTAATAAGCAATAAATATAACCATGAAAAAAAGCAATATTAGCTTGTTTACAGGCGATATATAACTTTTTCGCATTCAGTTGTACGCACACATTAAAATAAGGCTGAGTGAACTGCTGAAATAACTCAAAGTGTTGCTTTCGAGGCCATTGCTCAAAATCAAGAGGGGTAATAGAAAAATCAGTAGAGGACATAAAATATAGATAAAGTGTAAAACTAAATTTTACCGTGCTTTATCTATATTCGCATTAACTAAAATGACGCTTTGGGTGTAGTTATACTAAAGTCTTACATAAGGTATAAAAAAGGAGCGTATTTCGCTCCTATTTTAAATCGAGTGGAAACTTAAAGTCCGTTTTCAATAATTTCTTGTGCCAGTTCATCGGCAATTAAATGGGTTGATTTTTGCTCTTTTTCACTACGGGTAAAAATTTCACTCAGTGTATCGTAAATTCTTTCTACGTGTTTATTAGAAGCCTCTTTACTGTAACCCTCTGGTGCAGTTTCGTAATAAACGTTAATAATACCACCTGCATTTATTACATAATCAGGCGCATATAAAATACCTTTTTCACGTAAAATTTCACCATGGCGTGATTCAGCAAGTTGATTGTTTGCACAGCCTGCTACTATCGTTGCTTTTAAGCGTGGGATTGTTGTGTCATTAATAGTGGCACCTAATGCACAGGGTGCATAAACATCCACATCTAGGTCGTATATTTCATCAATACCAACTGCAGTTGCGCCAAAATCATTTACTACGCGTTCTACTGCAGCTTGATTAATATCGGTAACAAATAACTCAGCACCAGCTTCAAACAAATGTTTACATAATCCATAAGCTACTGCACCTAAACCTTGCACCGCAACTTTAATACCAGAAAAGTCTTGAATACCGCGTTGATGGTTAAGCGCTGCTTTCATGCCCAAAAACGTACCATAGGCTGTAAACGGCGAAGGGTTACCACTTTTTCCTTCAAGACCTAGCACGTAATTTGTTTCTTTGTTCATTAACGCCACATCATCACAGGTAATGTTTACATCTTCTGCTGAGTAGTAGCTACCATTTAGTCGCTCTAACTGGCGACCAAATGCGCGAAATAACTGCTCAGATTTGATTTCTTTGGCATTACCAATAATAACCGATTTACCACCACCAAATGGCAAGCGTGCTACGGCATTTTTATAGGTCATCCCTTTTGATAAACGCAGCACATCATATACTGCATCTTCATCGTTAACATAATCCCACATTCTACAACCGCCTACCGCAGGGCCTAAGTTTGTGTTATGTACCGCAATAATGGCTTTCAAACCAGACGCTTTGTCTGAACAAAAAACCACTTGTTCATGGTTATCAAATTCAACTTGATTAAATACAACCACTTTAAATACTCCGAAAATAATGAGCCCTTTTGGGCAAGCACGCTACAAATTGCCGAGACTTTATCACTTCAGTTAATGGTTCGCCATACCATGAGTAAATAAACCAGATAAAGCGCGTCAAAGTGAAATATAAAACGACTTATCGTTAAAAGTAAGCATAAAAAATCCAAAAATAACCATCTAATTAAGTATTAAAGTTAAAAACACCATTGCAATTAAAGTTTACGCTTACGTGAACGTCACCCTAAAGTTATTTGTAAACTTAACCATACACCCTAAAAAAGTACACTACACTTTAAAATACAGTGACTTATACACTAATTGCCTATGCAGCATAAACTGGTCTGAGGTGTATAAGTCTTTGCAAATATAAAAGTAAATAAAAAAGCGAGCACACAGTGCTCGCTTATATGATTGCTTTTTAAGTAAAAATTTACTTCATTTTGCTGTCTAGCTCTTCAATTTTTGCCTTCCAAATAGCAGGGCCTTGGGTGTGTGCATTTGCTCCTTCACTGTCTACGGCAACTGTTACTGGCATATCTTCTACTTCAAATTCGTAGATAGCTTCCATACCTAAATCTTCAAAGGCAACAACACGTGCTTTTTTGATTGCTTTAGATACTAAGTAAGCCGCACCGCCTACCGCCATCAAATACACTGACTGGTGCTTTTTAATAGACTCAACCGTTGCTGGGCCTCGTTCAGCTTTACCAATCATACCCACGATGCCGGTTTTTTCTAACATCATATCGGTAAATTTATCCATACGTGTTGCCGTTGTAGGACCCGCTGGACCTACTGCTTCATCGCCTACTGCATCCACAGGGCCAACGTAGTAAATAAACTTGTTATCAAAATCAACACCTTCAGGTAAACCTTCCCCTGAGTTAATCATATCCTGAAGACGTTTATGAGCAGCATCTCGACCCGTTAAAATAGTACCTGAGAGTAAAACGGTTTCACCCATTTTCCATTCTTTAGTGTCTTCTTTAGTAAGAGTATCTAAATTAACACGGCGTGTACCCTCACCCACTTCGAAAGTCACTTCTGGCCAATCTTCTAATTTAGGTGCTTTTAAATTCGCAGGGCCTGAACCATCAAGGGTAAAGTGAACGTGGCGCGTAGCAGCACAATTTGGGATCATAACCACTGGCTTTGAAGCTGCGTGAGTAGGTGCTGTTTTAATTTTAATATCAACAACCGTGGTTAAACCGCCAAGGCCTTGCGCACCAATACCTAATTTATTCGCACGTTCAAAAATTTCTAAACGTAGTTTTTCTTCTGTTGTTTCTGCGCCGCGCTCAATTAGCTCATGGATATCAACCGGATCCATTAATGACTCTTTGGCCATTACCGCTGCTTTTTCTGCCGTGCCACCAATACCTATACCTAGCATGCCAGGTGGACACCAACCCGCCCCCATTGTTGGTAACGTTTTTTCTACCCACTCAGCCACATCGTCAGATGGGTTTAACATCACCATTTTACTTTTGTTTTCTGAGCCGCCGCCCTTAGCAGCGACCATCACTTCGACTTTATCGCCTGCAACTAAGTCAATGTGAACCACTGATGGCGTATTATCTTTAGTGTTTTTACGTGTTCCCGCAGGATCTGCAACAATCGATGCACGTAAAGGGTTATCTGGATTTAAGTACGCACGACGCGTTCCTTCATCAACCATTTGTTGTACTGTTAAGTCGGTTTTATCCCAATTAACATCCATCCCTACTTTTACGAAACAAGTAATGATCCCGGTATCTTGACACAGTGGACGCTTACCTTCTGCCGACATACGCGAGTTAATTAAAATTTGCGCAATCGCATCTTTAGCGGCTTTACTTTGTTCTTTGTTATACGCTTTCTCTAGTGCTTGAACAAAATCAAGAGGATGGTAAAACGAGATATATTGCAAGGCATCTTCAATGCTATCAATAAAGTCTTGCTGACGAATTGTACTCATAGTGGTTCCTTAAGTTGTTGTTACTCACGCAGCACGTAAGCGATATCAAACCCGTGACGGTGGTTCGAACTGTTTTCAACTACAGCGCTCACTAAACGCTGCCAAATAAATTTGACTTATGATACCCTCCCAGCCCGTTTGGAGCCAGTTCTTATAGGGGTAGTAAATGCTAAACAATAAAAAAAATTGTGTTGAATTAGCCATATCACAAAATTGTATTGAGGTATTTTCGCATTTTGCTCATTTACCCTACGCTATTTTGCTAGATTCGGGTGATAGCGATCACATAAACAGTCGTTTTGACATGATTGCGATTGAACCTCAAAGCACCCTGGAAGTTAAAAATAATCAAACTGTTTTTAATAACAAAGCGAGTGCTAAAAGCTGCTTTGAAATAATGAATAATGAACTGGCAAAGTTAGACAGCACTAAAGCCGCCAACAACTTACCTTTTAATGGTGGCTGGCTGGGTTATTTTGGCTATGACTTAGGCCGTACTATAGAGCAACTTCCAAGCAGCGCTTTACACGACATAAATTTACCGCAAATGGCGGTTGGACTTTACCTCGATGCACTGATTTACGATAAACAACTGCGCACGTGGTTTTATGTTTCGCAGCCCAATGTAGACCGCCTTTGGCTGTATCAACATCATTTAGCGCAACCAACTAAACACGAAAGCTTTTCGCTTACATCACCGTGGCAGTCAAATATGAGTCAGACTAGCTATAGCGAAAAGTTTGCCGCGATTGAAGAATACCTAAAAAGTGGTGATTGCTATCAAATTAACTTAGCGCAGCGTTTTAGCGCGCATTACCAAGGCTCGCCTTGGAGCGCCTATGTTAAATTAACTCAGGCTAATAAAGCGCCTTTTTCTAGTTTTATTAATCATCCCCAGGGCGCTATTTTGTCAATCTCACCCGAGCGTTTTATTGCAGTACACGACAATAAAGTAGAAACAAAACCCATTAAAGGGACTTTACCTCGCAAAGCAGATGCCCTTGAGGATGCAAAACAAGCGACCTTCCTGGCAAATTCGAGTAAAGACCGCGCCGAAAATGTCATGATAGTGGACCTGCTGCGAAATGATTTAGGAAAAGTCGCTAAACCGGGCTCGGTTATTGTGCCCTCATTATTTGCTATTGAAAGTTTTCCGGCGGTACACCATTTAGTGAGTACGGTCACCTCAACCCTTGATGAGGGTAAAACAGCGGTTGATCAACTGGAAGCTGCGTTTCCCGGTGGTTCAATTACAGGCGCACCAAAAGTCCGTGCCATGGAAATAATAGAAGAACTAGAGCCACATAGACGTAGCATTTATTGTGGCTCTATTGGTTACATTAGTGGCTGCGGCAATATGGATACCAGTATTACTATTCGAACTTTAGTCACACATCAACAACAAATATATTGTTGGGCTGGGGGTGGTATTGTTGCTGATTCAAAAGTCGAATTGGAATATCAAGAAACTTACGATAAAGTAAATAAAATACTTCCTATATTAAATGAAGGTCGCTTTGAATAGTGAAACCATTTCGGCTCGTTTTCAATTAAACCGCAGTTTAGCCGTGGATCAGCTCAAAGATAATAAAAAAAAGCGCGCAAGCGCAGTAATGCTGCCATTGATTGATATAGATAACGAAGCACACATTTTATTGTGTAAGCGACCAACCTACCTTCATCACCACCCTGGGGAGATTTGTTTACCGGGCGGCAAGTTTGAAATTGATGATGTTAACCTACGCACCACCGCACTGCGTGAATTACATGAAGAGCTTAATATTGCCCCGCAAAATGTCCATGTGTTAGGTCAGTTACCTGAATATTCAACCCTGACCGGATTTACTATACGCCCCTTTGTAGGCTTAATTAAAAAAGAAACAGTGTGGGAAAACGACCACAACGAAGTGCAAGCTAGCTTTTTACTCTCTATAAAAGCGCTGAATAACGCGGCTAACTGGCAACCTTTGCCATTTGAACGAGGTGGAAAAATCATTACCTTAAATGGCTTTATCACCCCACATGGGCTTTTGTGGGGAGCCACAGCCAGCATTATTAAAAACTTTACAAAACAACTCGCCATACCAGTTTAAATCTTTACTAATAAGGGTTACACACCTGCGTTTCCACGTTATTATAGTCGACCGTTCAAAGAACAGCTTAATGCTGAGAAAACTAAGTAGAGACACACATTATGATCAGTGCATTTGATATGTTTAGCATTGGTATTGGCCCTTCATCGTCACATACCGTTGGCCCAATGCGTGCATCACGCTTATTTGTTAATGACCTAAACGAGCAACAACTATTAGCAAATGTGACCGATGTAAAAGTAGAGCTTTACGGCTCACTGGGCCAAACAGGTGTTGGCCACGGTTCGGGAAAAGCAGTAATACTTGGCTTAGCCGGTTATGATCCTGAAACCATTGATGCCGATTTAGTGGATGACATACTCGCTAAAATTGAAAAAGAACAGGTTATTTACCTGAACCAAACTCACAAAGCTAAATTCCCTAAGCAGGGCGCGATTGTTTTTCATCGCAGAAAGACACTCCCTAAACATTCCAACGCAATGGAAATTATTGCCTATAACAATGGCGAAAAAGTATATAGCAAAGTTTACTACTCTATTGGTGGCGGATTTATTGTTACGGATGAAGAGTTTGAAAAAGAAAAACAAGCCGCTTTAGATATCCGTGAAGAAAACCCAGCCCCGTTCCCGTTTGGCTCGGCTAAAGAATTACTCGAAATGTGTAAAGAGTCGGGTTACAGCGTATCAACGTTAATGATGAAAAACGAAAAAACGTTACGCAGTGAAGAAGCCATTAAAGATGAGCTATTTAATATTTGGCAAGTAATGAAAGCCTGTATTGAGCGAGGTATGCGCACCGAAGGTATTTTACCTGGCGGATTAAAAGTAAAACGCCGTGCGCCAAGCTTATATTTAAAGCTTAATGTAGAAGTCAGTAACGATCCACTGCGCGCCATGGACTGGGTTGATTTATTCGCATTAGCTGTAAACGAAGAAAATGCAGCCGGAGGACGTGTAGTAACTGCCCCCACAAATGGCGCAGCTGGTATCCTACCAGCCGTATTAATGTACTATCATACTTTTATCAAAGAAGTTGATCGCGACATTGCTACTCGGTATTTATTAACCGCGGCCGCTATTGGTATTTTATACAAAAAAAATGCCTCTATCTCAGGTGCTGAAGTGGGTTGCCAAGGTGAAGTTGGTGTTGCCTGTTCAATGGCTGCTGGTGCGCTGACTGAAATTGTTGGTGGTAACGTGGTACACGTAGAAAATGCCGCTGAAATTGGTATGGAACATAACTTAGGGTTAACCTGTGACCCTGTTGGCGGCTTAGTGCAAGTCCCCTGTATTGAACGTAATGCAATGGGCGCTATTAAAGCAATTAATGCGTCGCGCCTTGCTATACGCGGTAGTGGTGAGCAAAAAGTATCGCTGGATAAAGTAATAAAAACCATGCTCGATACGGGTAACGATATGAAAACAAAATACAAAGAAACCGCTCGCGGTGGACTGGCCGTTAATATTATCGAGTGCTAATTAACCTGAACTCTGGTTAAGAGATTTACTAACATATTGAATCAAAATGATATTTATGTTTATTTTCTCAAGCTAGAGATTTTTAGTGAAAACAAGGCGAAATTACGCGTCAATAGCTAGCCTATTGCAAGTAAATTCAACGCAGTTAACGCTGAAAATAGCTGCTTAAGATGGATTTATTATCCACAGTTCAGGTTAATTACATAGCACAAAAAAAGCCGCTTAGTTGCAAAACTAAGCGGCTTTTCATTGCTGTTTATGGCGGTTACTTAACCGGCAATTCAATATCAGTAAATAACTTATCAACATCTTCTTGATTTCGCAGTAAACTCGCACGCTCTACTCGCTCTTTAGTTAAATGCGGTGCAAAACGTTCGATAAAGTCATACATGTAGGTGCGTAAAAAGCTGCCCTTTCTAAAACCAATTTTAGTCGTGCTCGCCTCAAATAAATGGCTAGCATCAATGCACACTAAGTCGCTGTCGTTTACCTGATCAATTGCCATAGATGCAACCACACCCACACCTAGCCCTAAACGCACATACGTTTTAATGACATCGGCATCGGTGGCAGTAAATACAATATGTGGCTCTAATCCGTAAGCATTAAATGCTTTGTCGAGCTCCGAACGACCTGTAAAGCCAAATACGTAAGTAATGAGTGGGTATTGGGCTATATCAGCCACTGTTAAATTATCCACTTTTTTCGCAAGGGGATGATCTTTAGCAACCACAATACTACGATTCCAATGGTAGCAAGGCAGCATTACTAAATCTGAATATAAATGAAGCGCTTCTGTGGCAATGGCAAAGTCAGCATCACCGCGAGCGGCTGCATCCGAAATTTGCTGTGGTGTACCTTGATGCATATGCAGTGATACCGCAGGATATTTTTGAGTAAAGCCTTTAATTACACTCGGTAACGCATACCGTGCTTGTGTATGCGTGGTAGCAATATTAAGTTTGCCTTGATCCGGTAAAGTATGTTCATTCGCAACCGCTTTAATACCCTCAACTTTTGAGAGTATTTCGCGTGATATGTTAATGATTTCCTCGCCAGCGCCTGTAACATGAGTTAAATGCTTACCACTGCGGCCAAAAATTTGTACACCGAGCTCATCTTCTAACATACGTACTTGCTTAGAAATACCAGGCTGGGAGGTAAATAAACTCTCAGCCGTAGCTGAAACATTTAATTTATGATTTTGAACTTCTACGATATATCTAAGTTGTTGTAATTTCATGGCTATGTAGTTTCGTTATAATTCACATTGACAGATAAAAGCGCACCCTAACTATAGGTAGCTATATAAAAGGCTGATTAATGTTACATAATATAACAATTAATTTGTTGAAATTTCAGGTTTAACACAATAAATAAACTTAGAGGTAGCAAT
>NZ_BADU01000092.1:0-36091 GCF_000239875.1 Pseudoalteromonas sp. BSi20311
TGCTGTAAAATTAATTAAAAACTACGTTTTCGCTGCCTTGTGCTGCTTTAAACTCAATAATGATTTTTTCACAGTCGGCTTTAATTTCGTCACTCAGTGATTCTTCTGCGCGCCAACGAGCGGTATCTTGCTTAAAAATCTCTTTTTTAGCGTATTTTTTTTCGCGAATCGTGAGTTGGCATTTCTTTTACCACGTCATACATTTTATAAATGCCTGGGTACGCAGTTGTTAAGTCGCGCTCAGTATCAAAACTATATTGCGACATCAGCACCCAAATACGTAAACAGCCCTCAGAGTAATCACACTGCTTTTCGTTCATCGCACGTGCAATTAAATGAATACTATCGGCTAGCTTTGCATTACGTTTTAAACGCGACTGCTTAAGCTTTTGCTGTTGCTCTGCCTGCTGTTTGCTAATTAGCTTTTTTTGCACATTTAGCTTGTAGAGCAACTGACCCGCATAAAATGCTAAGCCCGCTATAATAGCAGCACCTACAACTAAGGCTAAGATCACTGCTGTACTCATTATGTATCCTTATTACTTATCTTCGTCGTCATCTAGCCATTCATTAGCTAGATCGTTTGATAGGTATTGATCAAAATCTGAATTGCTTTCTTCATCACTGAAGTCATCTTCAAACTCTTCTTCATCTTCAATGCCTAATAATTTACACAGTACTTGGTGACGCGCTATACGGCTATTAAAGTATTTTGCATCTTTACCCGTTAGCATTTCACCTTGCTCATGACGCTCAACTAATTTAAGCAAGCGCTCATCGTTTTCAAGCGCTTCTAGCTCTTGCTCAGGCGTTAACTCAGGCTCAATCGCCTTTTTAAGCTCTGCTACAGGTTTAAGATTACGTTTCATTTCGACTTTTGGTTCAGCGGCTGGGGCAACTAATGGTACTGCTTTTTTACTACCAACACGCTTGTCTTTAGCAGCCGAACCTGTTTTTTGAGTGTCATTACTCAATGCATCAGGTGCATTACGTGAACCTGGCTTAGCGCCTTTGGTTTTCTTTACACGTTGCTCTTTCAATGCGCGCATCTCTTTAAGCTTATCTTGGCTTAAACGAACTGGCCCATTTGATGGAATTTTACGTGACTTTTTCTTTCTACTCATATCTTGATCGTCTCACCTAAGAGGTTTTGAGCGAGGCGCAACTCAATGGGCATCGCGATGCTGGCCTAGCCAGAAGAATTCGGTTTGCGTTTTAGAGGTTGGGCTTCTCTATATACGCCAAAGCATATTTAGATGCTTTTTTTAAACGGGGGGTATTGTAACAGGACAAATAAAAAGGCGGTAGAGAAAACATCTCTACCGCCTGCTAATCTGAGCGCCATTATATGGACACTTCTCCCTTCGACTTTTTAGTCTTTATTATTTTTATTATTATTTATCTATCCGTATTTTTATTATTTATCTTCCGTGTAGCATTCCATTTTGTTTTTATTATTAAACTTCCATGCGTTTTTTTATTATTTTCGGTCTTTCCTGACACTTTATTGTTATTTCCTTTAGTAGCACTCTCAATGTGCTATTTAGTCGTGCCGCGCTACTATCCTTATAACGTTTTCCTATTTGTTATTGTTGTTGCGACAGGGGTTAATTTACTCGTTAATAATTTTGTTACAACTAATTTATATCTTTTTTCTTAAGCTAAACATAAGGAAAAAGGCTAAAATATATAAATTACAGCAGGTTAACTTAAATAAAAAAAATAAAATGAGACTTTTCTTACACCAAAGCATGGTCAATGTCTTACAAGTGAGGGGGCTTTATCGGTCATAGCAGAAACAAAAAAAGCAGCTAAAGCTGCTTTTTGTCTAATTAACATTGTATTATGTTAACAATATCTAAATAAATACGACTTTAGTGTAGACCACCAAGGTATTTAGATAATGTTTCAATGTCTTTATCAGTTAGTTTCTTAGCAATGTCTTGCATAACACCGTTTAGGTCGTTATTACGAGTACCATCTCTGAACTGTTCAAGTTGTGACTTGATGTATTCTGGATGTTGAAAAGAAATTTTTGGGAATTTAGCTAATGAAGAGCCATTACCACGTGGACCATGACAAGCCGCACATGATGGAATTCCGCGTTCAGCGTCACCCGCTTTGTATAACATGGCGCCTGTTTCTTGAACATCTTTAGGTGTAGCACCTTCTGACATATTCAAAGAAGCAAAGTAAGCAGACAAGTCTTTCATATCTTGATCGCTCAATGGCATTGCCATACCGCTCATTACTGGATTCATACGACCTTCTTTACCGCCTGAGGTCATACCTAATTTAAATTCAGTAAGTTGCTTATATATGTAATCTGCGTGTTGGCCTGCAATTTTTGGGTAGATGTTAACCGGCGCATTACCGTCTGGGCCGTGACAAGCCGCACACGTTGCTGATTTTTCTTTACC
Source organism: Pseudoalteromonas sp. BSi20311 (assembly GCF_000239875.1). Taxonomy (NCBI): domain Bacteria; kingdom Pseudomonadati; phylum Pseudomonadota; class Gammaproteobacteria; order Alteromonadales; family Pseudoalteromonadaceae; genus Pseudoalteromonas; species Pseudoalteromonas sp. BSi20311. The sequence continues at coordinate 2,421 of NZ_BADU01000092.1, forward strand.
TGCGTTTACATCGCCATCAAATGCTGTTGCGTTGCTTGCTGACAACGCACCAAGCAATATAGTTAAAGATAGTGCTATTTTTTTCATGGTGAATTCTCTGTTTCCGACCCTGTATCATCTACAATATGGATGTTGTGATTTTTATATTCTACACGATATTAAATTCTCTGGCACGTTTTCTACACACATTAAACCTATAAATTATAGGGTTTTGAGTAAAATTAATCGCCAAGCCAGTTAAAATGTACCATCAGCAACGGTTTTACATGCTCAAATACACTTTTTAATAGCTACTTTATAGTATAAAATACGCGCCACGGGTGAATTTGGTTTACCCAATGTTATTTTTTTAAGTTTTAGGAGAGCCTGTGCTCAAATCTCGTATCAAGTATAACACTGCGTCTTTTGTTACAAGCGCGCCAGACATCACTAAATTACCTGCTGATACGGGAATTGAAGTCGCGTTTGCCGGTCGCTCTAATGCAGGTAAGTCAAGTGCGCTTAATGCTCTAACCGATCAAAAATTGGCCCGCACTAGTAAAACACCGGGTCGTACTCAGCTGATCAACACGTTTGAACTTGCCGATGTAGATGACATGCGCCTAATTGACTTACCAGGTTATGGCTTTGCCAAAGTGCCTATTGAAATGAAAAAGAAATGGCAAAAATCGTTAGGCGAATACCTACAAAAGCGTCAAAGCTTAAAAGGCATTGTGGTATTAATGGATATTCGTCACCCATTGAAAGATTTAGACCGCGATTTAATTAATTGGGCTGTAGGTAGTGAAATTCCAGTATTAGCATTATTAACTAAAGCTGATAAGTTAAAGCAAGGTCCACGTAAATCACAGGTACTTAGTGTTCGTCGTGAATTGAGTGAATTAGATGGCGATATAACAGTTCATGCCTTTTCATCGCTTAAAGGCACTGGTTTACCAGAAGTCGCTAAAAAGTTAGATGAGTGGTACTTAGGCCCTATCGTAGCAATTCCACCCGCCGACGCAGAGTAATTACCCTAAATAAAACCGCTCATTCGCGGAAGTAATAAAATAGCCGAGCTCATCTGCTTCGGCTATTTCAGCCCACTGATAAAACACACTTCTGGCAATTCGTGCAAAACAGCCATGGGGTAATTGCATATAAGGCACTGCGCCGCCTTTGTAGTCATTGATATAAAGTGGTTCTGCATGACTTAATAACCAGGTACGCTGTAGATTATCAATACAACAAATAACATCGCCGTCAGATGTCGACTCACGATGCCAACTTACAATAATAAATGGCGCATCCTTAACCTCAATCGCAATTTTCTCTACTGGCGTTTTTAAATAAAACTGTCCATCTTCGCGGCACAACACACTAGCAAACAGCTTTATCATGGCTTGGCGGGTAATTTCACTACCCGCATAAAACCATTTACCTTGCTCGTCAATCAGCAGTGGCAATTGCCCGCAATGAGCAGGCTGCCATTGTTCAAAAGGTTTACTTGGCTCGCTTAGTTGCTTACTAAGTTCGTTAAGTGAAATCACTGTTTTTTAAAGGTCAGTGCAAAAGTAACCGGTACTGCAGTAGCAATCGAAGGTAAGCCGGCTAGTTTTTGTAACTGCATTATCCCTTCGGTGACTTTAAAGTCATCGCTATTAATAATAATAGGCTTGAATGATGCTACGCTTAAATCCCCGTTTTCCGCACTACTAACAAGTACATCAACTGCAAGTGGCTTTTTATGACCGTGAAAGTCTAGCTCGGCGCTAACACCTTTTAATACGTACTGCCCAGGCTGCTTAATAAGTGACAATTTATCAGATAAGTCAGCGGTTAATACTGCATTTGCAAAAGTGTCAGATTCAAACAAAATCTTGCTGAGGCGCTCGTTACGAATAGGAATAAACGTTTCAGCTGAGGTTAAATCAACGTTTACGCTAAACTGGCCTTGTTCACTCAGTTGGCCTGTTAACTGAGTAAAATGGCTTGCCTCAGCAATGCTATTTTTTTTAATTGAGACAAAACTTAATTGGCTTTTATCGTTGAGTAACTGCCAGTTTGCCGATGCAACACCTGAAACTAGTAAACATGATAAAGATAAACCTGCTACAGCTAACGTTTTAAACATAATGCACTCCTAAAATAAAAGATTTATACCCAAAAAAATAATACTTTGATCAGTCAAATTGAAAATCACTAATACGCTGAGGTAAAAAGAAAACGCCCAGTAAACTGATGGTATCACTTGAAACGCTAAATGCAATTAGAGAATAAATTTAACGCTTAGGAGTAAAGCTATAAAAAAACGGCCCATCAAATATATGATAGGCCGATATAGCAAACTGGGGAGAAGCTATCAATACGTTGCATCTTACGATGCATCATCAACAGGATGTCCTACAGGATGAGGACGGGCGGCACTTTACCAAAAGCAAGCGTAAAAATACAAGCATATTATCGATATTCGAAGCGAATTGACGAACCTCTAACGATTTAATACAAACTGCTGTTTAATTTAACTTTTTTTTAACCTGCAAGCTAAAAGAAAAGCGCCTATTGGCGCTTTTAAATAATTCTTTTTAACTGTTGTGTTTACCTAAGACAAGGCATCCTTGGCATACCAAATTAGTGCGCTTGTTCCCAGTTATCACCTTCGTCAGCTTCAACTATAAGTGGTACATCTAACTGCGCCGCTTGTGACATCAGCTCACAAATTTGCTGAGTGTATTGCTCAGTGCACTCTGTTTTAATCTCAAATACCAATTCATCGTGTACCTGCATAAGTAGCTTAACCGTATTAGGCGCTTGCTGGTTAACCCATGCATGTACTGTTAACATGGCTTTTTTAATAATATCGGCAGCAGTGCCTTGCATAGGGGCATTAATTGCTGCGCGCTCAGCGCCTTTGCGGCGTGCTCCATTGCGGGCATTTATTTCTGGTAAATGTAAACGGCGGCCAAAAATAGTTTCTACGTAACCATTTTCTGCTGCTTTTTCACGGGTCGTTTCCATGTATTCTAAAACACCTGGGAAACGCTCAAAATATTTATCAATATAATGCTGCGCTTCATGGCGTGGTACATCAAGTTGACGTGCCAGACCAAATGCCGACATGCCATAAATTAAGCCAAAGTTAACGGCTTTAGCTTTACGGCGCATATCAGATGTAACCTCTTCAAGCTCAACTCCAAATACCTCAGCAGCTGTAGCGCTATGCACATCTAAGCCATTTGCAAAGGCATTGAGCAACCCTTTATCTTGTGAAAGATGCGCCATAATACGCAGCTCTATTTGGCTGTAATCGGCCGCCACAATTTTATATCCATCAGCAGCAATAAAGGCTTCACGAATACGGCGCCCTTCTTCTGAACGAATAGGAATATTTTGTAGGTTAGGATCGCTTGAACTTAATCGACCCGTTGCTGTTACCGCTTGATGATAAGAAGTATGCACACGCTTGGTTTGCTCATTCACGATCAGTGGCAATTTATCTGTGTAAGTTGATTTAAGCTTAGATAAACCGCGATGCTCAATAATCACTTTAGGCAATGGGTAATCGTGTGCTAATTCTTGCAGTACTTCTTCTGCTGTAGAAGGCGCGCCTTTGGGTGTTTTTTTGATAACGGGCAATTCTAGCTTTTCAAATAACAGTACTTGTAATTGCTTTGGCGAGCTTAAGTTAAACGGTTCGCCTGCGATTTCAAACGCTTCTTTTTCAAGCTCAAGTAATCGTTCACCTAAGCGTTGGCTATGCGTGGCCAACATATTGCTGTCGATAGCAACACCGGTGCGCTCAATGTCAGAAATAACGCTTACTAGTGGCATTTCTATATTTTCAAACACCGATTTAAGCTTTTCATCCGCTTCAAGTTTCGGCCATAGTACTTGGTGTAAACGCAAAGTAATATCGGCATCTTCTGCGGCATAAGGCGCCGCTTTTTCAAGTTCGATTTGATTGAACGTGAGCTGCTTTTTACCTTTACCAGCAATGTCTTCAAAGCTAATATTTTTGTGGCCTAAATATTTAAGTGCTAATGAGTCCATATCATGACGAGTACCTACGCTGTTAAAAACATAAGACTCCAACATAGTATCAAACTTAATACCATTTAATTCATAGCCAGCATTGGCAAGCACACTTTTATCATATTTTAAATTTTGACCAACTTTAACTTTATTTTCGTCAGCTAATATTGGCCCAAGCTTTTGCATCACAAATTCAAGGCTTAGCTGTTCAGGCGCACCTGGGTAATCATGTGCAACCGGTAAGTAGGCGGCTTCCCCTGCTTTTACTGCGAAACTCATCCCTACCAACTGCGCTTTCATATACTCTAAACTGGTTGTTTCAGTATCAAAAGCAAATAGCTCAGCTTCATTGAGCTGCTCTATCAATGTATTAAATTGGGCCTCAGTTAAAATCGTTTCATAGTGCGCATCTTCAACTTTTGGCAACTCATTCTCTTGGGTTGGGACCGCTAAATGTGTGTCAGCATCTTTTGGATTGTCTAGTAATTCAGCTAACCAGCGACGGAATTCACACTCACCGTATAAGGCAATTAATTCGTCTTTATTCGGTGTTTGCAATTTAAAAGTATCAAGATCAGATTCAACCTCCACATCACACTTAATAGTGGCAAGTTCATAGCTTAATGGTAAATGATCAATCGCTTTTGCAAGCTTTTCACCTATTTTACCTTTGATATCAGCAGCATTATCAATTACGCCCTGAAGCGATCCGTACTTTTGTAACCATTTAACCGCTGTTTTAGGCCCACACCCTTCAACACCAGGAATATTATCTACTTTATCGCCCATTAAGGCTAAATAATCGATAATAAGCTCAGGTCCAACACCAAACTTTTCAACCACAGTGTCGGGATCTGAAATACTGTCGGTCATGGTATTGATCAAGGTGACATGCTCATTAACCAACTGTGCCATATCTTTATCACCAGTTGATACCAGTACATGGCGTTGTTGCTCAGAAGCAATGCGCGCAAATGTACCAATCACGTCATCGGCTTCTACACCTTCAATACTAATTAATGGAAAGCCCATCGCTTTAATAATGCTATGTAGCGGCGCTATTTGGGTACGCAGATCATCAGGCATTGGCGGACGATTCGCTTTATACTCGCTGTACATGTCATTTCTAAAAGTTTTACCTTTGGCATCAAACACCACCACCATATGTGAGGGATCGTATTGTTTGATCAAACTTTTCAACATGTTTACCACGCCATAAATAGCGCCAGTGGCTTCACCTTTAGAATTAGTTAAATGAGGTGGAGAATGATAAGCACGAAACAAATATGAAGAGCCATCAACAAGAATAAGCGGGTTTTCGGGGATCTGAGCCATGGTAAAATTGGATCCTAAATACAAAAAAGTAATATAAGTATAAGCATGCCATAAGGCAGTAAATAAAACGACTGTGAATTAATGTGATTAAGGGCGCTACATTTTTAGCAACTTGTGGATAACTATGTAGATAACACCCACAAACCATCCATCCGAAACATAGTAAAATGCTTAGATTAGTTTGTAATTTATTGTTTTGTTTAAAAAAAGATAATTCGAGGTTCTTTTTTATTATTCTTCTATCAATGTGGAAAAGGCATTTAAACCGTTACTGGTGTTGTAACCCACTTTGATTATTTACGTCCATTTAAATAACTGGATGAGCATTCTAACATAATGGATCAAAGATCATAGCGATCCTTTATAATTTTTTTTACCCTTACTAGTTATCAAATGGCATATAGCGCATAACAACTTACTTTGCGGCTAAAAAACCAGCAAATAAATTTTTAGATAGGCTGATTCGTCGTGTTAAACTTTATTAAAATGACTTCAATGGAGCAAAATAATATGAAAAATATAGCGGTAATTTTAGCAGGTTGTGGCGTATTTGATGGCAGTGAAATTAATGAAGTAGTGCTTACTTTATTACACATTGAAAAAAACAACGCGAAATATCAGTGTTTTGCACCCGATATTACGCAGTACCATACTCTTAATCACATTACTGGTGAAGAAATGACAGAGTCGCGTAATGTATTAGTGGAATCGGCTCGAATCACCCGTGGCAATATAAAGTCACTCGCTGAATTAGACATTACACAATTTGACGCTTTAATTATTCCTGGCGGCTTTGGTGTAGCTAAAAACTTATCTGACTTTGCTATTAATGGCACTAACGCGAAAGTAAATGACGAAGTACTGAGCGCTTGTAAAGCATTTGCAAAAGCAAATAAAGCCACCGGTTATATGTGTATTGCACCCGCTTTATTGCCATTCATTTATAATAAACCACAGCTCACTATTGGTAATGATAGCGACACGGCCGATGCTTTAACCACATTAGGCGCTGAGCATATTGAGTGTAAAGTGGATGATATTGTTATTGATAAAAATAATAAGCTGGTTACAACACCTGCTTATATGTTGGCACAATCAATTATGGATGCCGATGTAGGAATCGAAAAACTAGTACGTAACGTATTGGCTATGAGTTAGTCGTAAGGGTTCTGATCGCATTTATATGCCTAATGATCCCGTTTTATCTTGGTAATTTATTGAGTTAGGACAATCATTAGTCGTATTTATAAATAAAATCGACTCTGAGCATTTTATAAATCACTGAGTGGAGTTATAATTGTTCTAAATTCCGTCATTTAAAATCGTGATTGATCACGTTCAAATTGAAGTGGGCAAGGCAAAATGAAAAAACTATCAGCTGCAGCATTACTTGTGCTAGCAACCACCGCATACGCACAGCCATATGATAACTCTATGACTGAAGATGCAATTAAAAAACGTTTAGCGCCTATTGGTGCTGTTTACCTTGAAGGTGAGAAAGTAGCGGTTGCTGCACCAACAGGTCCTCGTTCAGGCGAGCAAGTATATCAAGCAGCCTGTTTTGCTTGTCACGGCACAGGTGCTTTAGGCGCTCCTAAATCAGCTGACGATTGGGCTCCTCGTATCGCTAAAGGAAAAGACACCTTATTAGATCATGCGATCAATGGCTTTAATGCCATGCCACCGCGTGGAACGTGTATGGATTGTTCTGATGATGAAATAAGCGCAGCAATCGATTTCATGACCGCTAACTAAAATTAGCCAAGTCAAAATGCTTTAAATAAAAGGTTTACGTTTTAGTAAGCCTTTTTTGTTTCTAATTCATGAGTTTTAGCTACATAATTAAGAAAAATATCTACTTGACGCAAAATGTTAAAAGTGGAACTATAATGATTAATAACTATACAAAAAATTATAACTGGTTAAACATCATTGGAAGATAAACTTATTGTACCTAATAGCGTAGTGCGCCAAAATAAACGACTAAAAGCACTATTAAAAAAGTACAAACATGCCTACCACCTCCACAATGCCCTGATACAATTATCAGAGCAAGCAAGTACTGTTGCCGAGCTAACCTTACTTTACCCTGCTATTCATGACATTTTACAAAAGTATGTTCCGAGTAAAAGCTTTTATGTGGTGCTGGTTGATCCCCAGTCACAACAGTTAGAATTATCTTATTTTTCTGATGAAAAAGATGGCATTGCAGTACCACTTAATCGAGATAATAATTTTGAAGAAGGCGCAACGGGTTATGTCTTCAAGCAAGGGAAAACCACTTACTTTACCAAACAGCAAATGCATGATGCTGCCCAGAAAGGCTTATTTAAAGCATTGGGTACACCTGCAGAACACTGGGTAGGCGTTCCCGTTTATCAAGAAAGAAACATTATTGGTGTGTTAGCCGCGCAAAGTTACGACACAGAACAAGGTTACAGTTCGCAACAAATAAACCTGCTTGAGGCCATGTCACTCTATTTAGCCACCGCAATTGAACGGGTTAAAAAACGAGAGTTACTCGAATCAGAAGTAAAATTAAGAACCCGAGCATTAACGCAAAGTAATGACGCTTTAAATGTTGAAATACAACAGCGAAAAGGTGCCCTGCAACGCCAGCAAATATTATTCAAAATTTCAGAGCTGACAACCCAAGCCAAAAATTTAGATGATGCTTATTTTCAAATACACGAAATAATAAAAACCATTACTTATGCAAAAAACCTTTATATTGCCTTGTATGATAAAGAATCGGGTTGGATCAGTTTTCCCTACAGTGTTGATGAATTCCAAGGCAGCACTCAACCACGGCGCTTTGCAAAAGGCTACAGTGAACTGGTTATAAGCACTGAAGAAACACAAATAATTCATCCGAAAAGAGCACAAGAGTTATTAAATAGTGGCATTGTAGAGCGTGAGAAACCAATTGATGAATCCAAGAGAGCCACCAGCTGGCTAGGCGCTCCGCTAAAAACTTCGCAAGGCGTTATAGGGTTAATTGTTTGCCAAGCTTATAATAATGAACACCTTTTTACACATGATGATGCAGAGCTAATCACCTTTGTATCGCATCAAATTGCCACGGTATTACAAACAAAATTAGCTTCACAGGCACTAAAAAAGAGCCACCAAGAACTTGCCTCACGAGTTAATGAAAAAACTAAAGAATTGAGCCAAGCAAATTTACATTTGCAAATGCAAATTGATGAACGTAAAAAAATAGAACAACAGCTTTATCACGATGCTCACCATGACTCACTAACAGGCTTACCAAATCGGAATTTATTTTTAACTCAACTAGAAAAAACCCTGCAATATTATCAACGCAATCCAAATGAGCACTTTGCTGTATTGTTTATTGACCTTGATAAGTTTAAAGATATCAATGATCAGCTCGGGCATCATGCCGGCGATGAGTTTTTAATTAGTGTTAGTAAACTATTCTCACAATGTATTCGTGAGCATGACTTATTAGCGCGTTTAGGCGGAGATGAGTTTGTAGTATTACTAACCCATTTAACTGAGCCAAATCAGGCAGAAGATGTTGCCAATCGCATTATAAAAATTATGCAAAAGCCGTTTTGTACTAAAGGCGTGTGTGTACAAAGTGGCGCCAGTATTGGGATAACCTATTCAAAGCAAAGCTATAAACATACCGATGAAATCATTCGCGACGCCGATGCTGCTATGTATTATGCTAAAAATTCAGGTAAAAACCGCTTTGAGTTATTTCATCCACTGCTCACTGAGCCTATGTTGCAACATGAGTCACAAACATTACATCACCTTGATGTATTGCCTATGACGTTTCGTAGCTCAGATATTATCACCTTGGATGAGCATTATCAGAGTGCATCGTTATTTGAGGCTTTTGGTGAACACCCAGTCCTTGGCTTTACCAGTTTTGATATTTTAAAGAAATTTGCGAATGATAAAGAACAACATACCAAAGTTGAACTACAACTCATCCAACAAGCTTACCAACAAGCACAAAATGCAGAGATAGCCGTTGCGCTATTGCCTTGCTCCAGTTTACTGTTAGAAGAGCATGAATTTTCTTTACTAAAAGCGACACTAAAACAACCGGTAAACAATGAACAGCTTTGCTTGTTGTTTGATGAGCAGGAGCTGCGTTATGCCAGCGCACAGCAATTAGAGAACTTAAAACAGCTTAAAAAACTCGGTCATTCGATTGGCTTAAACAATTTCGCAAAAGACAAATGCGAGCTTAATTTGGTGACTGAAATAGAGTGTGATTATTTACTCCTTAGCTCCACCTTCAGTAAACGAGTATTACAACAAGAAAGCTACGATTTACAGTTGCAGGGGGTGTTGGCTATTACTAAGCTTAAACAGATAAAAGTGATAGCTAAAGGCCCATCAATATTAAACTTTAGAGCCCTTTTAGATAAACACGGTCTAAACCTATTTGTTGCTAAACAGCACCCACTAACCAGCGCTATACCAGCTACACTTAAAAACTCAGAATTAAAATAGCGCTAAACACACCTTATTGTGGCTTTTTCAGCATTGCTCTTAAATTTGCAACCCGAGCTTGGCCTTTTTCCATGCGTTCAGCTTGGGTGTTAGGCGCTTTTTTGTTTTCAAAGGCTAAGTCATCTTGCGGTAACTCTTGCACAAATCGACTGAGCTCTGTTTGTGATGTTTCACCAAACTGACGGCGGATTTTAGCATAGGTTAAAGTCAGCTCTTGTTGCGCGCGGGTAATACCTACATATGCAAGGCGGCGCTCTTCATCCACATTATCTTCATCAATGCTTACTTGGTGTGGCAACAATCCTTCTTCCATACCGACCATAAATACATAGGGGTACTCGAGTCCTTTTGAGGCATGCAAAGTTAATAATTGCACGGCATCAGCTTCATCTTCTTCTTCGTTTCGCTCTAGCATGTCCCGAAGGGTCAATTTACTAACTACTTCAGCCAGTGTCATTGGCGGATTATCGGCATCGCCTGTTAACATGTCTGTTATCCAGCGATACAGCTCGGACACATTTTTCATCCGCATTTCAGCGGCTTTGGCACTAGGCGATGATTCATACAAGTAAGCTTCGTAATTAATATTACGCACTAAATCCTTCACCGCCTCCAGTGTATCACTGCGCACTGCGTTATCTGAAAGCTCAACCACCCACCGGGCAAACCCAGCTAGTGCATTTAAACCACGTCCTTTTAGTCTGTATCCTAAGTCGTTATCAAAGCAGGTCGCAAATAAGCTTTGGTGTTTTTCATTAGCTAAGGTGCCAAGCTTTTCAAGCGTGACTGTACCAATTTCACGACGTGGGGTATTCACAATTCTTAAAAAAGCATTGTCATCATCTTGATTCACTAAAAGACGTAAGTAAGCCATGATATCTTTAATTTCAGAACGTGAAAAAAACGACATTCCACCACTAATTTTATACGGGATTCGGTTACTCATTAACGACTTTTCAAAGCCCCGCGCTTGGTGGTTACCCCGGTACAAAATAGCGTAATCTTTATAGCTGGTGCGTTTCATAAATTTATGAGAAATAATCTCTGCGACCACACGTTCTGATTCATGTTCTTCATCGCGACAGCCAATGACTTTAATTTGCTCACCATAGCCCAACTCACTAAAGAGCTTTTTTTCAAACTCATGGGGGTTATTTGCAATTAAGATATTGGCCGCTTTAAGAATGCGCCCAGCACTACGATAGTTCTGTTCTAGTTTTATTAATCGAAGCCCAGGGTAATCTTTACTTAATAACACCAAGTTTTGTGGACGAGCACCACGCCAAGAGTAAATTGACTGATCGTCATCTCCCACCACAGTAAAGCGTGCTCGTTCGCCTACCAGCAATTTCACTAATTGATATTGGCTGGTATTGGTATCTTGATATTCATCCACCAGTAAATAACGAAAACGCTGCTGCCATCGCTCACGTGATGTGGCATTACTACTTAAAAGCAGCGTGGGGATCATAATTAAATCATCAAAATCCAGCGCGTTATACGCTCTTAATTGATTTTGGTAACGCGCATACAACTGAGCAAACAATGCCTTTTGCGGCTCTCTGGCTTCGCGAATAGCTTGCTCTGGTAAAATAAGCTCATTCTTCCAACTACCAATTTGCATTTTTAGCAGGTTCAGTAAGTCTTTGTCTTTTTTAAGCTCGTCTTCGGTTAAATCAGCAAGTAATTGATTAGTATCTTGGTCGTCAAACAACGAAAAACCGGGTTTAAAACCAAGTGTTTTTAACTCTTTTTTAATGATTTCAAGCCCAAGCGTATGAAAGGTAGACACCCATAAACCTTTAGACTCTTGTTTGCCTAAGGTTTGCAAAACCCGCTCGCGCATTTCTTTAGCCGCTTTATTGGTAAAGGTAACCGCCGCAATATTACGCGCTTGATACTCACATTTTTGTACTAAGTAAGCAATTTTGTTGGTGATAACTCGCGTTTTACCCGAGCCTGCGCCGGCTAATACTAAGCAAGGACCACTAATGTACTTTACCGCTTCATCTTGTTTAGGATTGAGTTTCATAACGACCAGCTGATTGCAAAAAGACGGGCAATTTTAACGTAATCACTACAATACGCCTAGCCAATAAGGTAATATTAGTTATTATCATTTTAGGCAACAGGCAAGGGACGACTATGATTAACCCAGCAAAACTTGAAGAAATTGCGAAACAGATCACTAATAACATGCCACAAGGTGTAAAAAACCTGGCTGATACACTTGAAGGTAAAACTAAGCAAGTGTTACAAAATAAGCTTGCCGAAATGGACTTTGTAAGCCGTGAAGAGTTTGATATTCAAAGCCAAGTGCTGATCCGCACACGTGAAAAGCTAACTGAATTAGAAGCAAAAGTAGCGATACTTGAACAGCAATTATCGGCAAAAACAGACGCAGAATAATAAATATAACGCCATAGACGAACCTGCTTTATGGCGCTAATCACTCAGTTATTCAAATAGCTCGTCCAGCACATAGTAACCCGTTGCTTGTTGCTGCTCTATGCTTACCCTCAGCAATTTATTAGCTACTTGCTCACCGCTAATGGGTCTATACCGTTTGAGGATACCAAAACGCGTTAGCAGTGGAAGTACCACCTCACCAAGCTTTTCTGCAACTCTAAGCTCTGAACGCTCGCCGACTAATAAAGACGGTTGCAATATACTCAAGCGTGCAAAGCCAAGCTGCTTCACCTGCTGCTCAAGCTCCCCTTTTATTTTTAGGTAACGGCTCATACTATGTGCATTTGCGCCACTTGACGATACCAAGCAATAATGCGGAACAGCGTTATTGGCCGCCATTTGCGCACAAATAAATTGGTATTCAAAATCAACTTTACGTTGTGCAGCCACACTGCCCGCTTGCTTTAATGTAGTCCCTAAGCAAGAAAAGAACACGTCACCTTTGAACAATTCAACATAATGCGTCAAATTTTCAAAATCAATAACATGGCTAATTAATTTAGGGTGGGAAAAGTCTAATTGGCGGCGCGATAAACTCACTACCTTTGAATAGCTAGAAGATGCTAACAGCTGCTGTAATAACTGGCTGCCAACTAAGCCGGTACTGCCGATTATTAGCGCCGTTTTAGCCATATTAAAGGTGACTGTCCGCAGATTTATTTAGTACATGGTGTACTGCTTTTTTATAGCTTTCACACTCTTCTTCGGCACAACTAACTACCGATTCTAAGTCATGTAAATGACCATTTTCTAAGCCATATACCCAACCATGCACCGTGAGTTCCTGGCCTCTTAACCATGCATCTTGAACAATGCTGGTTCGTGATACGTTACGCACTTGCTCAATCACATTGAGTTCTATTAAACGATCCAGGCGTTGTTTTTCTGGCAGAGCATTAAGTTGCTCTAGGTGTTTTTCTTTTACATCACCAACGTGGCGAAGCCAGTTATCAATAAAGCCAAAACGGTCCTCGTTCAGTACCGCTTGCACGCCACCACAACCGTAGTGGCCAACTACCATAATATGTTTTACTTTTAATACTTCGACCGCGTACTGCATAACCGATAAACAATTATGATCGGTGTGAACGACTACGTTGGCAACATTACGGTGCACAAACAGCTCACCCGGCAGTAAATCAACAATTTGATTAGCTGGCACCCGTGAGTCAGAGCAACCAATCCATAAGTATTCTGGGTTTTGCTGCATCGATAAAATTTTAAAAAATTCAGGGTTCGCTTCGCTCGTTCTTGATGCCCAGCGTTTATTATTTTCTAGTAAGTTATTTAAATTTCTCATTACATCTCTTTTAGGTCGAGGGCGTTTTTAAACTGGCTAAAATTAAAATATTACGGGGTGTTAATTGCTTCTCACAAAATGTATTAACACTGACGTCATAGCCTTGCTGCTGCAAATATAAAGCACGATCGAGCACAAGCCAAACTTCTATTGCTCTTCTAAACACATGTCGAACCAGTTCAACTCGCTCTGTTACTTTTTTTCGCGCCTGCCCAATCAATAAAAACTTATTGTAATCAATATCTTTTGGTAGCTTTAAAGCTTTTTTATCAGCTGCCCAGTTACAAAACGCTGCAAACGAATCTGAAAATATCGCTTTATTTACTGAAGGAACGCTGACATACACTGACTCACCAGTAAGTGACTTTCTTAAGGCATCAAATCCAAGTCGCCACTCCACTTCTGTTTTTCGCACTTTACCTACTCGCGAAGGAGCTGTAACCGTTTCTTGCAGGGCGAGCTTTAAATCTCTGTGGGTTAAATTAAGCCTGCTTTGCTGAGCGTACTCGCTCATCACTAGGTAATTATTATCAGTAAATAAATGATAGCAACAAGGTGAAAAGCTAATTTGTGGTACTTTTGCCGCACTAGCTTGATACATAAACGTTTGGTGTAACGCGCCGCAGGCATGTAAAGCGACGGCATGAGTGTGTGGGTTGAAAAAATCCTGAGTATTATCTTTGAGGACATCGGCTTGGCTAAATTGCATTGCCAGTCCCTGCTGCTGAGCACTTTTTTGCCCTTGTTCACACAAATGAGATTGTAGCTCAACGCTGTGGACACTTTGCGCACCATTAAAAGCTAACATTCGTCCTAAATGGCCTTTACCTGCACACCACTCCAATACAGGCTGGCTACTAGCGGGTAATGCGCCAACAAAGTCTTGTAACTGAGTAAACTTTCGACCTTTAATACCATTACTGATCCAAAACGGGTATTCCTTTCGACTGTTGGGAATGGCAGGTAATGACACTAATCGGCTAAGTTGCTCAACAGCGGGAATATAAGATGAAAAAAACTGATAAAGCTGCTCTTGATCAGAGTCTAACTCGGCAACTGCCTGGTCAGATAAAGCGCTTAAGGGTGCATGTAATTCAGGCCAAGGTAAGACGTCAAAATCAAACGCAGTGCATTGCCAATACGAGCGAGTATTCATTAGCAACGAGTCGAGGGCAGAAAATTGCTCAGTTAAGGTCATAACAGCTTAGGATATAAAAAAGACAATTAATTATACCAGCACAATAGCGCCTATTTAAGCGGTTATTTTTTTACCTAGTAGAGCAAGGGAATAGAGTAAGTAATCCACTAGCGCGATTTAAACATTAAACGTAAATAGAGGGGGATAGAAATAATGCTTATTATAATAGCCGCAATCAGCATCCAAGAAAGCTGCAGCGTTTCTTGCTTTTTATATTTATAAATAAAATCAGCTTTTACCTCATCAAACTTTGTTTGATCAACCTCATATAAATCAGCAATTAAACGCCATTTGGCCATCGACATATTACCCACATTAGTACTCGGTGGAGCAATATAGTCTTTCAGTACCTCTGCCTCATATGCCAGTTGATGGAAGCTGCGCTCAGGCGCATAAAACTGCTGGGTAATAGCAATGGCTTCATCCATATTCATTACCGCGTAGCGCCACCCTTTTAAACTCGCTTGATAAAACTTTTCTACTGTATCGGGATGGTACTTAATCATATTGTCGCTGGTAAATAAAATATCCGCGTATACATCCATGCCATAACGTTGTGGACATATAAGTCGATGAGCAACCCCTTGCTGATCCATATGATAAGGTAGGTCGGTAACATACACTTCTATGGCATCTAGTTTATTTTCCATCCATGCTTGTTGTAATTCATCGCCTTTGTAAACAGCCAGTTTTTCGGTATCAATACCACTGCGCTTAAGCATAGTTAGTAACTCAGAATTACTCTCTTTGCTGACTTCACTTACACGCTTGTTAATAAAATCACGGGCATGAAAAATATCTGAAGTTTCTTTTACCATCCAACAGTAAGGAGAAAACTGTAATATGGCAGCCATGGCAACAAAGGGTTCACCGGCAATACGTCGCTCTAATATACCTGAATGCGCTACACCAAATTGCGCCTCTCCTCGCTCTACCGCACCAAAACTGTTTGGCCTTTTTGGATCTGCTGGAACTATATTGACGTCTAAACCGACCTCATTATAAAAGCCTTTTTGTTTGGCCATATAATAGCCAGCAAATTGAAATTGGTGTGTCCACTTTAGCTGTAGCGTCACTGATTCCTGCGCCATTAAGTGGCTACAAAAAAAGCAGGTGCTAATTATTATTCCTTTAAGTAGCAAAGAAGACTTCCATAAACATGATAATTAATTATAACTATATGTAAAACAGCTAATAAAGCAAGCATCTAGATGAGATGCCTGCTTTGAATAAATTATGCTAGCGCGAGCTTTTCAAGTTTTTCTGCTTGAGGTTGGGTAGTTAAAAACTGAGTAAAACAAGGGTTGTGAGTTTCATCTTGAACACTGTAACCGAGCCGATTTAAGTGCTCATTAAACATCTCATACTGGCTTGGTTCAATCGCAAAACCTGCCAATACATTACCCGTTGACCCGCCATGATTACGATAGTGAAATAAAGTAATATTCCAGTTACTACCCAGCGTATCTAAAAAGCGCGCTAATGCGCCCGGGTACTCAGGAAACTCAAACCGCAGTAAGCGTTCATGTAACTGCTCTGGGGCTTTACCACCAACCATATAGCGTACATGTAGCTTTGCTAATTCGTTATCTGACAAATCGCAAAAGGTATACTTGTTATCTGTTAGACTTTGTTTAAGCTCCTCAAGTTCTGCTAACCCTTGGCGCAGTGCAATACCAACAAAAATTTGCGCCTCGCCAGGCCCCGCATAACGATAGTTAAACTCGGTAATAGCACGCCCACCTAAAGATGCACAAAACTGTTTAAAACTACCGCGCTTTTCATCAATGGTTACTGCCAATAAAGCTTCGTTTTTCTCACCCAGCGCAGTGCGCTCAGCCACATAACGTAAGCGGTCAAAGTTTAAATTAGCTCCTGATAAAATAGCAGCTAAATTCAACCCTTTTAATCCTGATTGTTGGCTCCATTTTTTAAGCCCTGCAGTTGCAAGCGCCCCTGAAGGCTCAGCAATAGCACGGGTTGATACAAAAATATCTTGCATGGCTGCACATATTTCATCGTCTGATACGGTGACTACTTCGTCACAAAACTTTTGCGCCAGTCTGAATGTTTCACTACCAATTATTTTAACGGCAACACCATCGGCAAAACTGCCAACCCGATCGAGCTCTACCGGCTCGCCTGCTGCTAAAGCAGCTTTTAAGCAGGCGCTTTCATTCGCCTCGACCCCTATTACTTTGATATCGGGCCGCAGCGATTTAATGTATACCGCCATACCTGCCAGCAAGCCGCCGCCGCCAACAGGAATAAACACCACATCTAAATCGTTAAGCTGTTGCATTAATTCACGGGCAACCGTACCTTGACCAACAATCACATCAGGGTCATCAAATGGCGGCACAAATACGCCGTTTCGCTGCTCAGTTAATTCCAGCGCATACGCTTTTGCGGCATCAAATTGATGGCCATGCAATACGACTTCACCACCCAATGCTCTTACCGCATTAACCTTTATTTCAGGTGTGGTCACGGGCATAACAATGGTGGCTTTATGTCCTAAGTATGAGGCACTTAGTGCCACACCCTGAGCATGGTTACCTGCAGATGCGGTGATCACAACCGAGCCTTTTGGCAGCTTATTTAATTTATTAAAAGCGCCGCGTAATTTAAACGAGTACACGGGCTGCTGATCTTCACGTTTTAACCAAACATGATTACCTAATCGTGCACTCAATTCGGCCATTTCACTTACCTCAGTCACCTTGGCTAAAGGCTCCATATTGGCTTGGATAATCGCGCGAAAATAATCAAGTTCTTGAGAAACCATAACTAGCTAAGCTCCTCCAGTTTGGCTAAATCGCGAACCGCACCTTTATCGGCACTAGTTGCAAGTAGCGCATACGCTTTAAGCGCAGATGATACATAACGATCGCGATTAAGCGGTTTATACGCTTGTTTACCACGAGCCAGTTGTTTTTGCTTGCGAGCTTCAAGCTCTTCATCGCTTAACGCTAGTGTAATTTCTCGGGTGGCAATATCGATGATAATTTTATCGCCGTTTTCAACATAAGCAATTACGCCACCGCTGGCAGCTTCCGGCGATACATGGCCAATCGATAAACCCGACGTGCCACCTGAAAAACGCCCATCAGTAATTAATGCACACTGCTCTGCCAAACCTTTTGATTTTAAATAGCTAGTTGGGTATAGCATTTCTTGCATACCAGGGCCGCCTTTAGGCCCTTCGTAGCGAATAACCACCACATCGCCGGCTTTTACCTCGCCATTTAAAATCCCTTCTACAGAATCATCTTGTGACTCATACACAACCGCAGCACCTTCAAAGTGCAGCATTTCATCAACAACCCCCGCACTTTTAACAATACAGCCATCAACCGCTAAGTTACCGGCAAGTACCGCCAGGCCGCCATCTTGACGAAATGCATGTTCAACACTGCGGATACAACCGTTTTCACGGTCGTTGTCACCTTCATCCCAACGGCAATCTTGGCTCATTGCTTTGGTAGTTCGAATACCAGCAGGGCCAGCACGGTAAAACTTTTGCGCGGCTTCGTTATTCGGATCGGTTGCATCCCACTTTTTAACCAGCTCACCCATTGTCATACCAGCAACATGGTTAACCGATAAATCAACCAGTCCTGCTTTTCCAAGCTCGCGTACTATGGCCATCATACCACCAGCGCGGTGTACATCTTCAATGTGGTATTGCGCGGTAGCTGGAGCAACTTTACATAAAAACGGGGTTTTACGTGAAAGCTCATCAATGTGTGACATATCAAAATCAACACCGGCTTCTTGTGCTGCTGCGAGTAAATGCAATACCGTATTTGATGAACCGCCCATAGCAATATCAACCACCATAGAGTTCATAAATGCGGTTTTATTAGCAATGGCACGAGGCAGTACGTCTTGGTTATCTTTTTGGTAATACTCGCGGCATAAATCAACAATGCGGGCGCCTGCTTCAACATACAGTTGTTTGCGGTCTTTATGGGTCGCAAGCGTGGTCCCGTTACCTGGCAGCGCAAGGCCAATTGCTTCTAATAAACAGTTCATAGAGTTGGCGGTAAACATCCCTGAACACGACCCACAAGTAGGACATGCAGAGCGTTCAACCTGCTCTGAGTCGGCATCACTTACCGATTCATCAGCACCTTTAACCATAGCATCAACCAAATCGAGCTTAATATCGATATTCGCTAATTTAGTTTTACCCGCTTCCATTGGGCCGCCCGATACAAAAATAACCGGAATATTTAAACGCAATGCGGCTAACATCATCCCAGGGGTGATTTTGTCGCAGTTAGAAATACAAATCATCGCATCAGCACAATGGCCGTTCACCATGTACTCTACCGAGTCGGCAATTAAATCACGTGATGGCAGTGAATAAAGCATACCGCCGTGTCCCATGGCGATGCCATCATCGATAGCAATGGTATTAAATTCTTTTGGTACACCACCGGCTTGAGTAATGGTTTCAGCCATCAGTTCACTAAGCTGATTAAGATGCACATGCCCCGGTACAAATTGCGTAAATGAGTTCACAACAGCAATAATTGGCTTACCAAAGTCGGTATCTGTCATGCCTGTTGCACGCCATAATGCTCTTGCGCCTGCGCGTTTACGCCCTTCAGTGGTGGTTGCACTTCTTAATTTAGCCATAGTTACCTCAGTGTTTGCCGCAATTAATGCGGGCATTCCTCATTCTAAAAATTGATGAATAACCAAATAGTCAGTTACTCGTAAAATTCGTTAAATTTATTTTATACAGCCTGTTGCTGTAAGCTTTGTAGCGTCACGTGTTTCACATCAACCAATTTATTTAACTGGCTGGTAAGCAAGTAAATTGGTTTATCACTATCAACCGTCATTGCCATATTATATTGACCATCGTCCATATTGAGCTGTAAGTGAGTTAAATCAAAACCACGATGACGCACGACACGTAAAAAGCGCTCGATTGCAACACTTTGACTTTTTAAGGCAATAGTTAAGTTGTGTTTCATTGTGCTTTCTCCGTCATCATTTCATCGTTGGCAGCCCCAGGTGGAACAAGTGGCCATACGTTTTCTTTATCATCGATACAAGCATGAACAATATAAGGTCCATCACTCTTTAATAAGGCCGTAATTGCATCATCTACTTGGTTAGCGTGGGTAATAGTTTGTCCAGGAATACCAAACACAGCAGCAAGTTGGACAAAATCAGGGTTGTCTGACAGGTTAGTTTCGCTGTAACGCCCTTCAAAAAATAGCTCCTGCCATTGACGCACCATGCCCAAGCGCTGGTTATCAAGTATTAGTATTTTTACTGGTAAATTATTACGACGAATAGTGGCAAGCTCTTGAATGTTCATCATGATTGAACCATCACCGGAAACGGTGATCACAAAGTCATCTTTACGCGCTATCTGTGCACCTATAGCCGCGGGTAAACCAAACCCCATAGTGCCTGCACCACCACTGCTTAAGTGGTTACAAGGGTGGCTAAACTTCATGTGCTGGGCGACCCACATTTGGTGCTGGCCTACATCACAACACACCACACTAGTGCTTGGCATACGCAGGCTAAGTTGATTAAGTAAGTAAGGGGCAAATACTTTTTCACCAGGGTAGTCGTAGCGCCACGCGTGTTTAACCTTCATTTGTTTACTATGATCGCACCACGCTTTTGGTGTAACCACGCACTCAAGTGCAGGAAGTGACGTTTTTAAATCAGCAATTAATGACGCTTTTGCGGGTTTACGTTTTCCTACCTCGGCTGCATCTATGTCTAAATGAATCACTTTTGCTTTTGCAGCAAACTTAGCTAAATTGCCCGTTACACGATCATCAAAGCGTGCGCCAATACACACTAATACATCACATTCTTGCACCGCTAAATTAGCTGCTTGACCGCCATGCATGCCTAACATACCTAAATCATATTCGTAATCAGGTAACACACTGCCTAATGCTTTAAGGGTTGAAACCACAGGCATTTGCGTTTTATTTAAAAATTGCATTAACTGCGCTTGTGCATTCGCAGCATGAACTCCGCCACCAACATAGGCAACAGGCTGTTTTGCTTCACTAAGTAACTGGTTAGCAATAGCGACTTGATTTAAATCTAGTTGGGGCAAGTATTCATCTGCCGCTAACCAAGGTTTAAAAGGCACCTGCGCCATTTGAATGTCTTTGGGGATATCAACTAAAACGGGGCCTGGACGGCCGCTTTGTGCTAAATGCATCGCTTCTTGTAATATTTCGGCTAAATCTTCTGCTCGCTCAACCATGTAACTGTGTTTAGTACACGAAAGCGACATGCCAAGCACGTCAATTTCCTGAAAAGCATCAGAGCCAATAGCGGCGGTTGGTACTTGCCCTGTAATAGCAAGTAAAGGCACTGAGTCCATCATGGCATCTGCCAATGCGGTAATTAAATTAGTAGCTCCAGGGCCTGATGTTGCCAAGCACACACCTAAACGCCCAGTACTGCGTGCATAGCCCACGGCGGCAAACCCTGCACCTTGCTCATGACGAGTAAGATAATGTTTTACAGGCGCACCATACAAGGCATCGTAAATGGGCATAATAGCACCACCTGGGTAGCCAAATACTTCATCTACGCCGTGTTTGGCGAGTAAATCTATTGTTAGTTCTGCGCCTGTCATTAGTAAATCCTCATTCCTGTGTGACAACCCATTAAAAATTTAACTCTAAAACTAAAAAGCCCCCCGGACGGTTAAGTGCGGAGGGCTTTCAATGCTTAGTTTTTTAAAGCACTACGAAGCCCTCGCGGGAATAATCACCACGATAATAATCAGGACTAGGTTAAGTGCATTTTTAAGCATAAAATTCAGTACCATTTAAGATTTAGTCATTGCGAACATCTTGTTTCGCTGTCTTTTTATATTAGTACCGCGCTCAGGGCGGTAAGTCAACACCAAATTCAATTCAAAATAATTATAAAAACACGCTTACTCAGGTTTTAAAATTCAATTAAACCAGGTTAAATAGATTTTTTATCCCTTCATTTCAACTCAGGAAATTCACTATTCTTATAACACTGAATTCTGGTTTGATTAATTTTTAGTAAGCCATCTCATTTTTATCTAACAAAATTAAAATAAATCGATTTCTTAAGAGTTTCTTAAGTCTGGCAGCCTAGCATAACAACGTTCACGAAAAAGAGGCGTGTTATGAACCCAACTTTCAAACTCAGTAAGCAACCGCAAGAAAATACTAAAAAACGCTTTTATTTTAATTGCAGTGCTAATGCATTCATTATTTTTATGGCTTGTTATTACGGCTTAGTTATTAATATTCCATTTATGCATGGTGCGTTTAGCGCTATTACCTCGTTGCACACATTTTCATGGCTATTTTTGTTTTCTGTGCCGTTACTACTGATTTGTTTGCTAATCATATTCTTTTCAGTGGTTTCTATTCGGGGAATACTAAAACCCATTAACTACTTGCTGCTAGTGCTCTCGAGTGCGGCGTTATATGGCTCATTGAACTATGGTGTGGTGTTTGATTATTCCATGATACAAAACACCGTCGAAACTGACTCTAGTGAAGCGTTAAGCTATTTAAACCTGCAACTTGTTGGCTTTTTACTGCTTTTTGCCGCATTACCTGTCTTTATTTTGAGTAGAATAAAAATAAACTGCGCTCGCCCATACAAAGAAGTTATTAGCCGTCTTAAACTGCTTTTAGCAAGCTTTGCACTGATTGCATTAGTGGTCGTTAACTTTTACGCCGATTACGCGGCAACGGGTCGTAATAACCGTATTCTTAAAAAAGAAATTATTCCATTTCAATACCTCTCTAGTGGCTACAAATACGCCCGTGACCAGTTACTTTATAGCGATATTGAATTTAAAAATATTGATACCACGCCAACTTTAGCATCGCCAAGTACAACACGAGTTACTGTCATCGTGGTAGGTGAAACCGCTCGAGCTGAAAATTTTTCCTACCAAGGCTATGAGCGTAATACCAACCAATACACGCAAAAACATAATGTCACTTATTTCGATAACGTATCGTCGTGTGGCACGGCCACAGCAGTGTCAGTACCATGTATGTTTTCACTGCAAACTCATGCCAATTTTTCTCGTTTAGACAGTGATAACCAGCAAAACGTGATTGATTTGATACAACAAGCAGGCGCAGATGTCTTGTGGGTTGATAATAACAGTGGCTGTAAAAACGTCTGCACGCGCGTACCTACCATTAATATTGATACCAAAGCATCTGAACTATGTGATGGTAAATACTGTTTTGATGAAGCGTTACTAGCCCCTTTAAAGCACAAGCTTGCCAATTTGAGTCAGGCTAATACGGTTATAGTGCTGCATATGATGGGTTCACATGGCCCTACTTACTTTAAGCGCTACCCTGAAAAATTTAAACAGTTTAGTCCAACCTGCGACCGCAGCGATATTCAAAACTGTAGCGCTGAAGAACTGGTTAACACCTACGATAATACAATTGCTTATAGTGATTTTATCAACGCTCAAGTTATTGAACAGTTAAAGGCACTGCCAGCTAATATTGATAAGCAATTACTGTATGTGTCAGACCATGGCGAGTCGCTCGGTGAAAATGGCGCATACTTACATGGCTTTCCCTATGCATTTGCACCAACAGCTCAAACCCATGTGCCTCTTTACATCTGGGCTGATGAGCATAATCAGCGCATTACAGCCAAGTGTCTCAACAACTTAAATAGCATTTTAGCGCAATCACACGATGCTATTTTTCATACCCTTTTAAGCTTAACCGGTGTTGCGAGTAAAACCTACCAAACCTCTGAAGATTTACTCGCGTCATGTCAAACGATTAACCATAGCGAAACTAAAATATGAATAATAAAACCGTTATAAAACGCCAAGGCCTAATGCGCCTAATTTTTACCTTAAGCCATACATTTAACGGCCTAAAATGGATGAGCCGATTTGAGGCTGCTTTTCAGCAAGAGTTGGTTTTATTTAGTTTGCTAGGCGTATTTGCCTGCTTGCAAGAAATTACTTTAAGTAGCAAATTAATCTTGATTGCCAGCTTATTGTTTGTGTTATTTGCTGAGTTGGTCAATACCGCAGTCGAAGTGGTGGTTGATCGCATCGGTAGCGAATATCATGAACTATCAGGCCTAGCTAAAGATATTGCATCCGCCAGTGTCTTTATCGCCATGCTTATTGCTATTTTAGTTTGGTGGTCTGTGCTATGGACTTAATCAGTAGCACTAAAAAAGTACTGGGGCCATTGTGGGTTTTAGCGGTATTTTTTTTCGTATCCCTAAGCTTGCTAACTTTTGCGCGATTAGGTTTAAGTTTGTGGCAAAGTGGCCGTGTATTTACCGAAGGCGCCTGGCACTTTGTTTTTGTAGGCGGTTTACGTGTTGATATAGCAACATTATGCTACATCATAACCCCCGCTTTGTTACTAACACTTGCAGCACATGCTCTCAAATTAACTGCTTATATTCGAGGAGTCGTAAAGTGGTATTTAGTAATAATGGCTGCAATGTTAGTGTTTTTTGAGGTTATTACACCCACGTTTATTAACGAATACGACTTACGCCCTAATCGCCTATTTATTGAATACCTTATTTATCCTAAAGAAGTCTCTAAAATGATTTTTTCAGGTTACAAACTCGAAGTCCTCTTCGCTGTTTTAGCGCTCGTTTTCACCATTAAATTTGCTAACAAAATTCTTACTCAGCAATGGCAAAACCGCTCGTCCCTAGGGGCAATAAAACTATCACTATTAGCTGTTATTATATGTAGCCTAACACTGTTAGGCGCTCGAAATTCATTAGGCCATCGTCCATTAAACCCCGCTATGGTGGCATTTTCGACCGACCACTTGCTGAATGACCTCACGCTTAATTCACTATATAGCGTAGCATTTGCGTTAAAACAGCTCTCCAATGAGCAATCAAGTCAGGCATATTATGGCAAGGTCCCTCAAGAGGAGTTACTCGCCACAGTACGTAGTACCATGCAAAATCCTCAAGCAATATTTAATAATCCAAATGCCCCTACCCGCACTTTTCATCAGGCAAGCTACCAAGGTAAAAAGAAAAACCTGGTTATTATTCTGCAAGAAAGCTTGGGCGCTCGTTATGTAGGTACCTTAGGTGGCTTACCCTTAACACCTAATATAGATGCACTTTATCAACAGGGCTGGGGATTTGATAACTTATACGCTACCGGCACTCGCTCTGTACGCGGTATTGAAGCAGTTATAACCGGTTTTACACCGACTCCCTCACGCGCGGTTGTAAAACTCGATAAATCACAACGTGACTTTTTTACCTTGGCTAGTTTTTTAGCAAAGCAGGACTACCATACTCAGTTTATTTATGGTGGAGAAAGTCACTTTGACAACATGCGTAGCTTCTTTTTGGGTAACGGCTTTAGTGATATTGTTGATAGTGAAAGCTTCGCTAACATTAACTTTAATGGTTCATGGGGCGCATCTGACGAAGATTTATTTACTCAAGCAGATAAAGAGCTGAATAAATTACAACAACAGCAAAAGCCATTTTTTAGTCTGATTTTTAGTAGTTCTAATCATAGCCCTTATGAATTTCCGGACGGTAAAATAGCCCTGTTTGAGCAACCAAAGCAAAGCCGTAATAACGCAGCTAAATATGCAGATTATGCCCTTGGCACATTCATTGAAAAGGCGAAAAAATCATCTTACTGGGACGATACTGTGTTTATAGTGATTGCTGATCACGACTCACGCGTGTCTGGTTCCAGCCTTGTACCTATTGATCACTTTAGAATTCCTGCGGTTATTTTTGGAAACGGTATTAAGCCCAAACGCGATCATCAATTAGCCAGTCAGCTGGATATTCCTACCACCTTACTGTCGCTTATTGGCGCCAGCGGTGAACACCCAATGATTGGTCACGATCTCACTCGCCCTGTGGCCAAAAATAAGCAGCGTGCAATGATGCAGTACGATAAAAACTTTGCTTACATGCAAAATGATAACGTTGTTATTTTGCAGCCAGATAAACCGGCAACCACCTATATTTATAAAAATAAGCAATTACACCCCAGACATAACGATAGCGCACTCATCAAGCAAGCTCGTGCGGTGGCTAATTATGGCAACATGGCCTACAGCAATAATTGGTATCAATAACACCGAAAAATGCCTGATTGATTAATCAGGCATTTTTACGTTACCTATAAAGTAAACTAAGTTAGTATTTATAAAACGACTTAAACTTGGATAGGATTTTATGAACGTGTCATTACGTATTAGTCATTTATTTATGGTGTTATTACTTTTAGCCTTTAGCGTCAATGGCTATGCATCACCGGCTCTATTCAAAATAGAAAAGCAAGGCGCTAGCTCGTATTTATTTGGCACCGTGCATGTAGGTGATGCCAGCATGAAAGGGCTACCACAAAAAGTGACTCACGCACTGGATAACAGTAAGCAAGTGGTTGTTGAAGTGGATATTAGTAAGCTATCACCTTTACAAATGCAGCAACGCTCTATGCCGTATATGCTGCTTAATAACGGGCGCACACTACAGAGTGAGCTGTCGACAGAAAATTATCAACTCCTGAAAGACTACTTTGCTAAAAAGTCGATTGATATTGCCATGTTCAACAGCTTTAAACCTTGGGCTGTGATGTTAACCATGATGCAAATTGAGTTTCAAAACGCGGGCTATTCAGATAAAAATGGCATTGATAAGCAAATATTAGATTATGCCCAACAGCATAATATTAAAATTGCAGAGCTTGAAACCATAGAGCAGCAACTACAAATGTTTAATGGCTTAGAGTCATTAAGCAACGCTATGATGGCAGAAACCTTTGAACAACTCAGTGATATTAATACCTACTTTATTTCTCTAGTAAATGCATGGAAACAGGGCGATATGAAAACCCTAACCAGCTACTACCACACCAGTTTTGATAACAGCCAATACGGCCAACAAAGCGAACAAGTGATGCTAATTGAGCGTAATAATAATTGGGTCACTCAGCTCACCCCAAAACTTGAACAAGGCAATATTTTTATAGCGGTAGGTGCTCTGCATTTAGTTGAGCAACATGGCTTAATTAAACAACTGCGTGACCAAGGATTCACGGTGACTCAGTTATAAACAAGCTTATATAATCGACTCACTATGAGCCGTATGCTGTTCATAGTAAGTTGGTTTAAAGTCTTCCATTTTTAAGGTGTGTTCAATCCCTTTAATGGTATCTGCTGCATGATGGTTTACATAAATAACGGTACTCGTTTTTGCCGCACACACCTTTTCTATTAGCAGTAAAACGCGTTGACGATTTGCCTCATCAAGCCCTAAACATGGCTCATCTAAAATAACTAAGGCGGGGTGTTTAACCATTGCGCGTACAATAAGTAATAGGCGCTGATCGCCATACGATAGTTGGGTAAAAGCGCAATTTGCTTTATCGCTTAGGCCAATTAATGCCAGCCACTGTTTCGCTAACCGCATTTGTAACTCATTGGCTTGTTGATATAAACCAATACTATCGAAAAACCCAGAGATAACAGTATTGAGCGCCGAAATACTCACTCTATACTGTAAATGCAAGGTATTAGAGATATAACCAATATGCTGTTTTATATCCCAAATACTCTCTCCTGTGCCACGCTTGAAACCAAACACCTCAATCTCATTGTTATAGCACTGAGGGTTATCACCGGTGATTAAATTTAATAAACAGGTTTTTCCTGAGCCATTCTTACCGGTAAGTTGCCAGTGTTGGTGTTGCTTAATTGTCCAGTTTAAGTTCTCAAAGATAGTCTGTTCACCATAACGTACATGCGCATCAGTAAGCTTAACGAGTGGCGTGTTTACATTTGAAATAAAAGCGGGTTCGGGTGAATCTGGAATAGTTATAGGTGTATGTTCTAAATGCAGTAACTTAAACAAATCGGCTCGTTCTGCTGCGCACGGTTTTGCTAAGCTATGTTGTAAAAGACCCTTGCTCACATAAGCAAAGTGATCAACAAACGCAGGAGTTTCATCAACACGGTTTAGTACAAACACAAAGCAAGTGTGCGTACTCAGTTGCTTTAACAGGCGGTTTAACTGCCCAGCCGATTCAGTGTCTAAGCCATCAAATGGTTCATCAAGCACAACTAAATCACTGTTAGCAGACAGTGCTTTAATCAATAATAATTTACGTGTTTCACCGGTCGATAAATCAGTAAAGTTACGATTAAGTAAGGCATCAAAATTAAGAGCCGTAATTAGCTGTTGGCATAAATCGTTATTTATTTCAGGCGCAGAAAAGAGTATATCGGTTACTTTTTGTGTTTTATCACTTTTGCGATTAGCGCTTAATAACTGCTTTTGTAAATCACTTGAAACCAACTGTAGATTATTAAAAGTACTGTGGCGTTGCCCACTTTGTTGCTTGGCTTCACCAATAAGCGTAGCCCCAAGCGCAGATTTACCGGCGCCATTGCCGCCAAGCAATACCCAGTGCTCCCCCTGTTTTACTTGCCAAGTTAAATCCTTAATATAATAGCGATTACTGCCACCGGTGGATAAATAACCATTAAATTGCTGAAGTAAAATTGAGCGCACACTAGATCCCAAAATAAGGCTTAAAAATTCAAATTAACGTAATAAGGAATAATTAAGCAAGTGAGATTTAATCAACCTCAGGTAGAAAAGCATCGTTTAGCGCCGCGATTATGCTTTGCTGATCTATGGGTTTATGAATATGACCTATTGCTCCACAAGCTTTAGCGCGAGCAAGATCACTATCAGAGGTGTTTGCGGTAACCACAATAATCGGCAGTGTTTTATCGTTATCATGCAAGATTTTAGTGGCTTCAAACCCATCCATAACCGGCATATTTAAATCCATAAAGATGACGTCATAAGATTTTTTGGCGACCATTTCACACGCTATTTTGCCATTCTCAGCGCATTCAGCGTGTATGTTCAATGCGGTTAATAGCTTAGTGAGTACCAGCATATTAAGTGGGTTATCTTCAACCACTAAACACTTAAGATCATCAGGCAAGCGCGTTGGCTTAGTTTCGCTTGTGTCCATCTCTAATGGTAGGCTTAAAAATACAATGGCGCCTTGTGGATGATTATTCTCAAAACGAATGTCGCCATTAAGCGCATTAACAATATATTGCACGCGGGTAAGCCCTGTTCTGAGGCCTTGAAAATGGTTACTTTGTTGATTGTTATCTAATTCGAGCTGACCAACCGGGTGGCTAAAGCCACAGCCACTGTCTTTTATGCTTAACTCTAACTGATGGTTATTGAGCGTAGCAATGACGGTGACCTCTCCTTGCTCAGTAAACTTTAATGCGTTATTAAGTAGTTCAGAAACAATTTGTTGTAGCCGTGCGTGATCTACAATCACCGCGCAATCTAAGTTCGGTGCTAACTCGGTAATTAGCTTTAACCCTTTCTCAGTACAGCCATATTCATACACAGCCAGTATTTTGTTTAAAGTTGTTAGTAGGTTGTCTGAGGTCGGCTTTAATGACCAACGGTTTAAACTAAGCGCCTGTAAATCTTGAAGTTCATCTAACATCGCTAGCAGCCTAACAGAACAATACTGAGCTTGACGCTGAATTTGTTGTTGCGAGCTGGGAATGGTTAATTCATTTATAGAACTAATTAATCCCTGTAACGGAGTTCTAAACTCATGGCTGGCGCGTGCAATAAAATGTTCTTTATTCTGACTGACTTGCTCGGCAAATTCTTTTTGTTGTTGATACTCAAGCAGGGTCTGCAAAACTTGCCTCTCCATTGGCATAAACACAAATCTTAACTCTATAAGCAATAACGCTAGAGTCAAAAACCAACACAACAGCTCAATATTGGCAACCCAATTAACCTTTGTCACCGCTTGCTGCTCAAATAAGCTCACCGCGGTGTCTAATTTTTTTAATAATGCTTCAATCTCGCCCACAGAAAACATCACGGGATTCGCTTGTTCTTGTTGGGTCAGTTTTTTTGCTTGTTTTATAAAACTAGATACCTCGGCATCTAGGTTACCTGGGGCGGCATAATATAAATCAACTAAAGCAGCATTTAAATAAATCGCCTCACCTTGCTCATTTTTAGTGAGTAAAAAAGTATGTCCTTGCTCGAATAGCCTAAGTGAGTGGGCTAACGATTTCAGGTGCTGTTCGTTGTTAGCTGTTTGATTAATTAGCGCATTACTATGCCACGCTATTTTTTGTGACAGCATACGTTGCTTACCCGCTATATTGATAATTTTCGCATCGTATTTTTGCACAGAAAAGACGTATTGCATGAGTAGTGCGGATACGCTGATCAGCAAGGCAATAGCAATTAATGCCCACCGATAACGTTTGCGAATACTCTTTACAATATTAAACATAAACCAAGCTGCTTTTTATTTTCACTTTAGTCTAACTGTAGCAAGTTAATTAGTTAATTCACTAATTATTAGATATAAAAAAGCCCAACTAAAAAGCTGGGCTACTTACAATATCATTAACGATTTTCTAAGCGGTTATAATCAAACATACCAAATTCAACCCCTCGATACTGGCGGGCAACGTGATGTAATATATCGCTGTATTGCCAAAACTGAGGGTGCGTTCGACGAATCGCAAACTTAGACTTTAAAGCCCGATAATCCGCCTCTACTTGCATAAGCGGTAGCTGCTCTGCAAATGCAGCAACTTGTTGCGGGTTATTTAAATACCAAATTGCTGATGGGTAATCACCAATAAAACCTGGCACAATTGTCACGGTATCTT
This sequence comes from Pseudoalteromonas sp. BSi20311, assembly GCF_000239875.1. Lineage (NCBI taxonomy): Bacteria > Pseudomonadati > Pseudomonadota > Gammaproteobacteria > Alteromonadales > Pseudoalteromonadaceae > Pseudoalteromonas > Pseudoalteromonas sp. BSi20311. The sequence goes on from NZ_BADU01000092.1 coordinate 32,974, forward strand.
CTTCATAGGCACGCTGGCCGTCTTCGTTTAATAAGCTCGAAATATTATAATGCGCGTTATGATGAATAATCGTATAAGCCTTGTGCTCATCTTGCTCTTTTACTAACACATACGATAGCTGCGGGAGTAAGTTAATTGCTTTAGCGGGCATGGTGTTAATTGCACTTAATGGTGCGGGTACTTTTTTATAGTCATAACGAGGACTTAATACCGGCTCAAGCGTTTGTTTAATTAATCCATATAACTCTGATTGTGGCTTATCAGTTTGGTAATTAATACCGCTTGGCTGACTAAACTCACGGTTATTTTCGAAAAAGGTCGATAGACTTGGCGGTGATTTACGATACCAGCTTTGCTTAATAGCTTCGCGTTGTGACTCTGGTAATAACGCAAGAAAGTTTTGCTCACCTTCCAAGCGTAAAAAATCCATATATAAACGTGTTATCAATTGATGGCCAATATTGCCATACACATCAAAGCCTGCCACTAGTAAGTAGTGAATACGCTCAAACAATGCATAATCAAGTACCCACATCGTTTTAGGTTGCTGGCCAACAAGCCCTTTTACAACTGTTGCACTATCAAAATGGCGAAAAATTGTCAGCGCCGCATTTTGGTTATGCCCCTCCCCTTTCCACAATAAATCCGTGGTTAAGTGCTCGCCATTTTTGAACATTTTATTAGCTAGCTCTACCTTCGCTTGTAAGTAACGTTTTTCACGAACTGAATATTTTACCCAGTTAGAAATAGGTAGCGCATTGCTCTCTTCTGCGGCTGGTAACTCTAATGCGTCTTCATGTTGCATTAGCATTTTACCAACCTCTGGAGTCGCCACTTTTTTAGGATCGGCAAATGCCACCCAAAAATGGTCATTAATTACGTTCAATGCAATTTGACCACGGCAAACAGGCCCTTTAATGAAGCCCATAATAATTAACTCAGCTTCATCGAGCATAAATTGATATTTAGCATCAATAGGCAGTGCTTCAAAAGTTTTAAATGGGTTTGAGGCAAGTGCTGGCTCATAGCTTGGTAAACTAGATACAGTGTATTTTGGTGCGATGAACTGCTGATATAAGCGCGTTAACTTCTCATCCGTTAACTTAAGTGGCAAATGCGTTTTTGACAAAATAGTAGAACGGTCGTGAAGCAGTCGATAATAAACACGCTCAACATTAGGGTTATCATAAGGCCGGCGAGTACTAATCAACTTAATATCTTCACCCGGAGGGGTGCTTGAGCGCACCAACTTAAAAAAGTTTGGTGATTGCGCATCACTAAAATAGATATGCGCTAAAAACCAATGCTCATAAATATAACGTGCTGATAACTGATACTTTAAACCATCTTGATTTAAAAATGCTTCCCAGTTTTTTACCTTTGCAAGTTCAGCAGCTGATGGCGGCTTGATATGCGCCATTTTCCCGCCTTTTTTAATCCAATTTTGTAGGTGCTGGAATTCAGCAGCCGACACCCCAGGTAAACCATAAGGCATACCCGCATGCGGTTGCTCATCCGCTAATTGGTCAAACTCACCCATGGTCGCACAACTTTGGTTGCGGCTAAGCGAAAAATCAAAGCGTTCATCTAATACCCCATCTTCTGGCAAAGGCGAACTTTGCTTTAATACCAGCGTATTAAATAACACACTACCGGCTAAATTGGCTTCTTCATTTTGTGCCCGCTCATTTAATACCGGGCTAAACTCTTTTTCACGCCATTGCTCAGTGGTAGTTGCATCAAATAATAACCGGCTCGGCGTTGAGGCTAACAACCGAGTACCATCGTACACCAGCTCTTTACTCAGCCCTCTATCTATTCCCTCAGGAGACGACAACTTCAATTGACAAGGCGCATCATAACAACCATGGCAAACCACGCAGCGAGTGTCTATTACAGGCTTTACATGCTGAAGAAATTCGGCGCCATCACCACTTTTAGCGTCAACAATACGCGCTTGTGTTTTTTCGGGACCAAACAGCTCGTTATAATGCGCATTCCCTAAGTAGGCACAGCCACTTAAAATAATCAGCACAAAGGTACTTATAATGACCTTTTTCATTACTCTGCCTCATCGCCCAAATCGAACGTGGGCATCATATCAACTTGCGGTGATACGAATGTCAGCTCATCAACTGTAGTCACTACAGCGCTTAATAGAGGGCCTTGAGTGAGCGTTAGTTGAGCGTCATGTTCGCTTTGCACTACACTTGAAAAGCTTGAATTGATGGCATTCAATTCATAGTCCGTAATGCTTATGCCAATACTACTGTCAGCACTGGGGTTTTGGCATAGCTGAGTCAGTAGCTCATCACTTAAAATAACTGAAATTTCCACGTCAGGCTGCGCTAAGTCACGAGTACTGAGTGTTTCATCAAGAATAAATAAAGGGAGGGTTAAATTGCTATCTTGTTCAAGTTCCATTGGACTCTCTGCGCTACTGACTATTTAATTATTACCTATTATAACAACGTTCCAACTTAAATAACGATAAACACGCTTTAAAATAGCCTAGTTATTTTTTAAGCAGCGGTATCAATGCTGTTTTAAACTTCGTTACCACAACAACAGGAACGCCAAACTTCACTCACTGAAACCTGCAGCATTACAGCAATTGAAAACTCAACGATGGTTGCTACAAAGCACCGATGCCTGATGTAAGTGCGCCACCTTCATGCTTTATCCTCTGGGTTCGATAAAACTTAACCCAAGTGACAGTGTTAAAATTAACACCTAGCTGCTTTACCTAAAACCTGAAACCTCGCACCTGAAACCTGTATTTTATTGCAGACATTAAAAAACCCGAGACTAAGCTCGGTTCTTTTTAGTATTAATTGGCTAGACTAAGTATTACTCAACGATAGTTGCTACAAAGCACCGATGCCTAAGGTAAAAGCGCCACCTTCATGCTTTATCATATGGGTTAGATAAAACTCAACCCAAGTGACAGTGTTAAAATTAACACCTAACTGCTTTACCTAAAACCTGAAACCTCGCACCTGAAACCTGTACTTTATTGCAGACATTAAAAAACCCGAGACTAAGCTCGGGTTTTTTTAATGCTTAATGCATTACAACTGTTGATTACTCAACGATAGTTGCAACAACACCAGCACCA
>NZ_BADU01000091.1:0-18020 GCF_000239875.1 Pseudoalteromonas sp. BSi20311
ACATTTGTGGGCCTTTTTTATATTTTATTTTTAGCTTAGTAAAGAATGTAAGAATACTAGGCTAATGGCTATGGGGCATACAAACTTAGTGTACCAAGGCCATATTTTCCAAAATAAGGTGTTATGTACTTCAGGGTTACCTTGCTGGATTGCTTTGAGCAATGACGACCTGTACCAGATCCACCCTACAAAAATACAACACATAAGTCCTAACAAGGGCTGCGCGACTTTAGTCGTTAAGGTGATCACTAAGCCAAATAACGCGCCTAGGTTACATACAATAGTAATACTGACAATGGCAATCAAAGCACCAATTAACCACGTGGCTTGCACACGCTTCATTGCAAAACGCTCTACAGTGTACGACACCGGCGCTTCAAGCATTGAAATAGACGAGGTCAGTGCGGCAATACTCATTAATGCAAAAAAAGCAAAGCCAACAAATAAACCAACACCACCCATACCATCAAATAGGGCGGGTAAAACCTGAAATACTAAAGTGTCTTCTGAGAGCAGCTTGCCTGTTGTTGACGAGAATATTTCAACACCTTGTGCTTGTGCAACATACATAGCCGGGATAATCAGTAAGCCCGCTACAAATGCTATAAATACATCAATAAGCGTAACATAAGCACCCAAAGAGACGAGGTTTTCCTTTTTACTGATATATGAGCCATAAATAATCATTACACTGGTACCCAGTGATAATGAAAAGAAGGCTTGCCCTAATGCACTGACTAATAACGTAGGATCAAAAATAGAAGAAAAATCGGGGACTAAGTAAGCTTTTAACCCCTCAACAGCCCCTTCTTGAGTCATTACATAGGCAATTAAAGCAAACAAAATTCCGAGCAGAGCAGGCATTAAACGTTTTGACCACTTTTCAATACCGTTTTCAACACCGCGGCTAATAATAGCAACGGTTAAAATAATAAATACCACAGTAAAAAGAATATTACGTGTAAGTGACTGTTCACTTAGCCACGAAGATGCAGCATCAGCATCTATGAGTGTGGTTACAGGCTCCAGAGTTGCACTTAACATCCAACCAGCAACAATCGCATAAAAGCTGAGTATAAAACCTGCACATAAAATACCGCCAAAGCCAACAGCAAAAGCAAACTGCTTTTGCCAAGGTTTAGTGGTTAATTTAGTTAATGAAGAAACCGCATTAGCTTGTCCATGGCGACCTATCATCAGTTCTGCCATTAAAGCGGGATAGGCTAAAAAGAAGGCTAGTACTAAGTACGCGACTAAAAAGGCAGCCCCCCCATTACTTGCTGTTTGTGTTGGGAAACCCCAAATATTACCAAGCCCAACAGCAGACCCTGCTGCGGCCATTATAAAACCAAAGCGGGAGCTAAACTCACCTCTGACTGCACTCATATTATTCTGCTTCTCTATTTTTTGACGCCGCTGACAATCTACTGGAATTGTAAATAAATAAAAAGTGCTTATTTGACTAAGTCGCACAATTATTGCGTTTTATTTTCAGATATAAATAACACGTGCGTATTTTGATTATAAATAGCACGATTTCTTTAATTATATTGCGTTAGTTAGAAGCGATAGTGCTTGGTTGATTAACCTTCAAGCTGAGCAATACTTAATGTAAAGCAGGCTCCACCAAGTTGCTCGCTTTTGCTCACTGCTACAGTACCATGATGCCAATCTGCGACTTTGGCAACGATCGCTAACCCGAGTCCGTAACTATTGTCACTGCGATTGCGGTGGCTACGTTCACGAAAGAACGGGCTAAATACTTTATGGTTATTTTCTTGAGCTATTCCTGGGCCATCATCGGCAATGCTAATAACTAAAACGTGTTCTTGCACTGAAGCGGTTACTTTAATGTGATGATGTGCAAAATCGCAGGCATTATTAATTAAGTTAGCGATTGCTCTTGCTAGCCAATGTAAGTCCGCATATATAGTATGATCATCGCACTCTAAAGAGATTTTGAGCGAACGTGCGGCTATTTTAGGTTCAAGTTGCGACATAATATCACTGAGGTAATGTTTAATATTTGCTGATGAGTAAGTAAGTTTATTGGCATTTTGTTCCAAAGTAGCAAACGCTAAATAGCTTTTTAACATTGACTCCATATGATCCAAATCGGTCTCCATACGGGTTAAATAATGCTTTATTTTACTCTCGTCATGAGTATCAAGGGCGGCGTCAACACCAAAGCGTAAGCAGGCTATTGGAGTTCTAATGTCATGGGATAGGCTTGAGGCCATCAGTTTATTTTCAGCAACTAACTTTTCAATTTGGCTCGCCATACGGTTAAAAGTCAGTTCCACATCTTTTATATAGGTAAAACGAGAGGGCTTAATTCGCGCTTTAACGTTACCAGATGCAAACTGTTTTGCTGCATCATTTAATACCGTGAGGCGTTTTGCTAAAGGGGTAATAATAAAACCCATAAAAACACATAAGCCAGTATAAAATAGCAGTGTTAAAATAATATCGTTTCGTTGTGTACTCTCGAAAGGCTTATCTAAACGCATGGTTAAATGATAAGGGCTTAATGCATCATTCGTGTAGAGCATGTAAAAGCCTTGCTCGTCCTCGAGTATTAACCCGCCTTGGGTTTGCATTTTATCTAATAACTCTGATGGCAGTGCGAGCGACTGGTTTAATTTGTAGTTAAGAGCTAGATTAAAATCTCTGGCTAACTGAGTAACCTGCTCAGGGCGTGCTTGTGGTTTTATAGCCGTGAGTTGTTCACTTAAACCAACAATAATTTGGCTTTGTAAACTAAACTCATCGAGTGGCGCATGCGCTTGTTGACTAAATGCATCAATGAGCCAACCTAAAACAATAATTGAAAGCAGCGCACTGCCCAGTAGTGAAATATAAAACTTTTTCATTGATGCTATTCCATATTAATAGCGCAGGCTTGGTACATTAAAGTGACGTTTATTTATAAGCACTCTGGTATTAAAACTTACCACGCTGTAGTCACGAATAAATAACCACGGCCCCAAATAGTTTTTATTTTTTCTGGTTTTTGCGGATCATCATTAAACTTTTTACGTAAAGCAGAAATAAGTACATCAACGCTTCTATCTAAGCCATCATACTCCCTGCCTTTGGTTGCTTTGAATACCGCATCACGCGATACTACTTGCCCAGCGTTGCTCGCTAAATAATGCAGTAATAAGTACTCTGCGCTTGAAATATTTATATCTTGTTGGTTGAGTGTGACGTTACGAGATTCGGTATTAATACTTAATTGACCGATATTGATCATACTCGTTTGAGCATCAGTGTTAGGCATGTCGTTGCTGTAACGTAAAGCCGACTTAATACGGGCAAGCAATGCACGAGGGCGAACAGGTTTTATTATGTAATCGGTAGCACCGACTTCAAGTCCAATGACCTCATCCATTTCTTCATCTCGTGCGGTGAGCATAATTATAGGGGCATGATAAAAGCTTCCTAACTCACGACATACACTAATACCATCAAGTCCGGGTAACATAATGTCGAGTAAAATAAGTTGTGGATTTAAATGCTTTACTTGGCTTACAACCTCATCACCGCGATGACACACATGCACAATATAACCTTGCTCAGTTAAATACTCAGTCACCCATTGTGCAAGAGAGATATCATCTTCAACCAGTAAAATAGTACCGTAATTATCCATAAGCTTTCTTCGTATACCTAAATGATATTTTAGCTAGTAAAATGTGTTTAATAGTTGGCTGATTTAAAATAATCGCCAGCGCCGCTTTTTTTGCCTATTTTGATACACCCATTGTAGTTTTACTTCGCTTACAGCAATGACCTGTGATGTATTACTATCAAATAGCTCAAATGAAATGCTTTGTGTTGAGTCAAAAGCATAATTAAACGAACCTTGTCGCTGTTTAAGCCAGCACTGCATAATGTACTTTGAAGTCGCGTCGCGTAAGCAATAATTCCCTACTTCCGGTTGCTGCCATGATAAAACCACATCGGCGTAACAATGGCGTCCTTCACGTAAGGCGACACAGGTATCCGGTACGGCAGTAAGCTCACTGGGCGCTTGTGTTGTCACTGCAAGCAAAGAGCCTGAATATGTAAACAACAAACAGTAAAAAAATCTAAAGTACATAACGCAGGCCTACCTTGGCTTTGTGTTGATATCCTTGGGAAATAATTGGGCTGTCATCAATTTCTTTTGAAAACCATGTAGTTAACCAGCCTGCTAAAAATACCCAATCTTGATTAATTGGATATTCAGCATGAAATTCAAACATAATACTGGTACTGGCGTCGGTATTATAAATAGGACGGGTTGCGTTTGCTTCATCGCTATCAATACCAAAGTAATAGTTTGTAAAATCAGCAGAGTAGGCGCTTAGGCCAATTCCGGAGCGAAACTCCCAATTGCGCCAAGGTTGAATATGGCTGAAAAACACATTGGCAACCCAGCCGTTATGAGCACCAGATATATCATGTAAGTATTCAAGGGAAATTTGTGAATTTTCAAATCGGTGTGTTAATCGAAGGCCGGTGTCAAAATCATAGTTACGCTTTTTTATACCACGCAGTGGATCAATTACCCCGTCGTTGTAAAAGCCTAAACCTTGCTCATCAAACCCCGCTTGAATATTGGTACCTAATAAATCAAGGCCCCAATCATATTTGTTAATTAAGCTATAGCCTAAAACAAGTCCACCGCTGAGCTGATTATGGTCAAAATCAAGATAAAAATTATCGTAAGAAACGGCAAGACTCAAATCTAGCTCTGCGCCAACATCATAGGAGTTCATGCCAACTAAATAAGAGTCTTCAATGTAATAACCCGCACCAGCACTCCAATCCCAAGCAAACCCAGTTGTGGGCTCTAAGGTATTATCGGCATAGTAACGATTACTAGCGTTGCTTTTGGCACTAAAAATGGCGGCAACTAATAAGGCTGCACAACCAAAAGATTGTTTAAGTGAAGTATGCGTCATCCTTGGAACCTTAATTAGAGTTTGCTAAAGAGGCAAGGGTCTGTTGACCTTTGCGGATTAATATTTGTTCAAACTAGGGGCGGTTTAATCGCGGCGCGAGGTTTGTAACCTTGTGGGCTAAGTAAAAACCGAGCAAAGCTTCCGCGTCCTGCTTACGCCCCTTACCTACATCCATGTAGGCAACAAAGAGTAAATCGCCCCTAGGCAGAACCTTTCGGGCAGCGCCTGTTTGGCATTGATGCTGCGTTATCGCCTATTTATGGGGAACAACCACACCACATAGGCTCTGCCTTGCCTAAATACCAAACAGACTGCTGCAAATTCAACCTTGAAAGGTCAACAGACCCTAGTATATTGTCAAACTCTTGGCTAAATCTGTAAAAAAATGTAGCGGTCGTCCTAACAACTACTGAACTTTAATTTTATCAATAAGAATACTGCTTAGATAAAATTGCATCATGGGAGTGAGCGCGCTTATTTCGGTGCGTGTACATGGCCCATTTAATTTAGTTAAACGACTCAGTTTCGTAATGGTTTTATACGCAGGGGCCGTTACTTCACTATTAAGTTCAGCTCGTTTTAGGCGAGCCTGCTCGGTGTTGTGCTTATGTATAAATGCAACAACTTCCAGCTCATTAGTGATCTTCTTTTCTTCGCTGAAGCTATAAACTAGAGGTTCACGATGAAAGCTTGCACTGTCAATTGATGATTTAGCAAACCACACCACATCGCCTGATGCTTTGTGAGTAAGTCGCATGCTAACTTGGGCTAATATATTTGCGCATTGTTGCGAGGGAAATTGCTGCGCAACTTTTGAAAACAGTGAATATGGTTTTTCTGGTTGCGCTAAGGTGTACTTGGCGTCATCTATAAATTCTAGATCAACCTGATGAATGGCTAACGTGTAATCGCTATTCTCGCTTGTGGTCACCTTAAGTTGTTTATCAATTAAGGCTTGGCTTATTTGAGAGACTAAAGTGTCTGTGACGCTTGCACGGTCTACAATTACTCTAACGGTTTGATTTTTTTTCACGTTGTGAGCGGGTAACTGCACCGACTTCACTTTTGGTGAAGCATGCTCAGTTTCATACTTTAACTGGTAAGTTTGGCTCTTAAGCATAGGCTTTGCAGGCATTGCTAAAGGCTCTGCGGGTTGTTTAACGACAGCACAACCTGACGCTAATATTATAAAAAGTGATACAACTAAAAAACGCATAAATATTTTACATCCACTCAAAAGCCATTGTTCGGACATATTGTACGTTAGTCCGAACAAAAGTTCATGATATTATAACGGTCGATTATGACTAAAAAAGAAAAATTAGCTAAGAATGAAGTATTTTAACACCTTACCCTTTTACTTTTTTGCTGTGTGCCTTATGGGGACGCATTTGCAGGCGAGCGCAAGCACAGATCCTGATTGGGAAGTATTTGTTAAAAGTTATGGACGCTATACAGAAAAAAAACTAAAAATAAAAAAAATCCCAGGAGGAGCGCTTTCTATTGTCAACTCCCAAGCGCGTGACTATATCCATACTATGGGCCATACAAAGGTACGCAGTGGACAAAAAATTAATCCGCACACTCGGTTTCGTTTAGCTTCAGTATCGAAAACATTTGCAGGGTCGTTAGCGGCTAAACTTGCAAATGAACAGCGGCTCAACCTTTATTTGCCTGTTAGTCACTATTTACCTGACTTTAAGCAAACTGGTTATAAAGATGATTTAAAAGTTTTTCATATTTTAAGCCATTCTAGTGGGTTAGTGCCCAATGCTTACGATAACTTAATTGAATCGCGAATGGGGTATAACGACATTGTTGAAAAACTATTGAGTGTTAAACCCATTTGTGACCCTGGTGATTGTTATGGTTATCAAAATGTGATGTTTAGCTTAATTGACGACGTGATTTTAAAAAGCACCAACAAAACCTATACCCAATGGCTCAATGACGCGTTTTTTACCCCTTTAGAAATGAATGATGCTAGTTTAGGTTACGATGCCATGGTGCAAGATAATAACTATGCACACCCTCACGTGCGTGGTAAAAAGCGTTGGTATAGCGCCCGTTTAAAAAAGAATTATTACAAAGTTGCACCCGCGGCAGGGGTTAACGCCAGTGCGTCAGATATGGCTATCTGGTTAAATGCGCAATTAGGGCAATATCCAGCGGTATTATCATTAGACGCATTAGCTACCCAAACGCGTCCGTACACGCACACTAAAAAAGAACGTTATCGACGGGTGTGGCGAGAACACATGAATGAAGCCTATTATGGGCTGGGTTGGCGTGTGTATGATTATAATGATGAAACGCTTTACTATCACAGTGGTTGGGTACAAGGATACCGAAGTGATTTAGTGGTTTTTCCGCATTTAAACGTAGGCTTTAGCTTAATTTTAAATGCAGAAACAGGGCTTATTAATGAGCTTACCACGGAATTCATAGACCGTTTATTGGCATACAAACGAGGCAAAAAATAATGAGCTCATTGATAAAGTCAGCATGGATAGCATTAGTGTTACTCGTTTGCCATCCTGCTTTTTCTGCGCCTGAACAACTTTATTTGTTTCGCCATAGTGAAAAACAAACAGGCAGTAATCCATATTTAACAGAGCAAGGGCAGGCGCGTGCTGAGTATTTGGTTTCGTTGGTTAACATTTATCCACACATAACTTTATACAGTAGTAATTATAACCGCACATTAAGTACTGCAGCGCCCTTAGCCGCGTATTTTAATATTAAAACGATTACCTATAATGCTGCAGATTTAACGGCATTGAAAAATCAGTTGTTGGCACAAGACGGCGTTGTGGTGGTTATAGGGCATAGTAATACCACACCGCAACTGGCTTCATTATTAAGTAACCAAGCGATTGAAAATATGGATGAGGAGCAATACGGGCACTATTATTTGCTTAATAAGCTTGAGGATGGCAATTACAGATCAAAATTGCGAACAATGGATTTTTAATCATGTACAAAAAAACCAGCCGAAGCTGGTTTTTTAGGATTTTTAAACGGATTATTAGCCGCGAGGCAACTGAATTTTTTTCTCAGGGCTTTGACGGTAAAGCACAATCGTATGACCGATTGTTTGTAATTTGGTAGCCCCTGTTTCGCGAACAATGGCATCAAAAATAAGCTTTTTGGTTTCACGATCGTCAGTTGGCACTTTCACTTTAATTAATTCGTGAATTTCTAATGCGCTTTGGATTTCAACTACTACGCCTTCGGTTAAACCGTTAGAACCTAGTAAAACTACAGGCTTAAGGCTATGTGCCTGACCTTTTAAAAACTGCTTTTGTTTGTTTGATAATGTCATGATATTACAAATTTTGCTGAATATGGCTTGAATTAAGGGTATTCTAACGCCATCTAGAGAATATTACTAATTAGTTGCGTGTTAATTTATGACAAATAAAAAACAGTCAGCCAGTTCACAGCGTTGGCTTAAAGAACATTTTGATGATAAATATGTTCAAGAAGCGCAAAAAAAAGGCTGGCGCTCTCGAGCTGTTTTCAAATTAGACGAAATCCAAAACAGAGATAAGTTATTGCGTCCAGCAATGACAGTGGTTGATTTAGGCGCAGCTCCAGGGAGTTGGTCACAATACTTAGCAGAAAAAGTAGGTGACAAAGGCCAAGTGGTTGCGTGTGATATTTTACCTATGGATTCATTAGCGGGTGTTGACTTTTTACAAGGTGACTTTCGTGAAGAGGCTGTACTTAATGCGCTATTAAAACGCATTGATGGTAAAAATGTAGATGTGGTATTGTCTGATATGGCACCTAACATGAGTGGCAATAACTCGGTTGATCAGGCAGGTAGCATGTACTTGGTTGAGCTTGCACTTGATATGTGCCACCAAGTTTTAAAGAAAAATGGCGCGTTTATTGTTAAAGTATTCCAAGGTGAAGGCTTTGATCAATATTTGCAAGATGTACGTAATAGTTTTAAAGCAGTGAAGATACGTAAACCGGATGCCTCGCGTCCCCGTTCTCGGGAAGTATATATAGTAGCGACTGGATACAAACTGTAGTACAGTTGCTTGGCGTTTAGTTGAATTTAAATTAATTGGATACAAGAGGTTAACCCCTTGAGCGATATGGCGAAAAATCTAATACTCTGGCTGGTTATTGCAGTTGTGCTTATGTCAGTATTTCAGAGCTTTAATGGCGGCGATCAAGTTGATCGTCAAACAAGTTACAGTCAATTTGTTAAAGATGCCCGCAGCGGCTCTATACAAGAAGTGTCTATTGAAAGTGGCAGTGGCACAATTACTGGCATAAAAAATAGTGGCGAGCGTTTTCAAACGATAATGCCGATCTATGATAAAGATATTTTAAATGATTTGTTAAAAAGCGATGTAAATGTCAAAGGTGTTAAACCTGAGGAACAATCGTTTTTAGCAAGCATTTTCATTTCTTGGTTCCCTATGATACTGCTAATTGGTGTGTGGATTTTCTTCATGCGTCAGATGCAAGGTGGCGGTGGCAAAGGCGCCATGTCATTTGGTAAAAGTAAAGCCCGTTTAATGAGTGAAGATCAAGTCAAAACGACTTTTGCTGATGTAGCTGGCTGTGATGAAGCCAAAGACGATGTAACCGAGCTGGTGGACTTTTTACGTGACCCTTCTAAGTTCCAAAAATTAGGTGGTAGTATTCCTAAAGGTGTACTTATGGTTGGTCCTCCTGGTACGGGTAAAACCTTGCTTGCTAAAGCGGTTGCTGGTGAAGCAAAAGTACCATTCTTTACCATCTCGGGTTCTGATTTTGTTGAAATGTTTGTGGGTGTAGGTGCATCACGTGTACGTGACATGTTCGAACAAGCTAAAAAAGCAGCACCTTGTATCATTTTCATTGATGAAATCGATGCGGTAGGGCGTAAACGTGGTGCAGGTATGGGCGGCGGTCACGATGAACGTGAGCAAACGCTTAACCAAATGCTAGTTGAAATGGATGGCTTTGAAGGTAATGAAGGTATTATCGTTATTGCTGCGACTAACCGTCCTGATGTTTTAGACCCAGCATTACTTCGTCCTGGTCGTTTTGACCGTCAAGTTGTGGTTGGTTTGCCAGATATTCGTGGTCGTGAGCAAATCCTAAAAGTACACATGCGTAAAGTACCTTTAGGTGATAACGTTGAAGCAGCAGTGATTGCACGTGGTACACCTGGTTTCTCAGGGGCTGATCTTGCTAATCTAGTGAATGAGGCCGCTCTTTATGCAGCTCGTGGTAATAAGCGTGTTGTTAGTATGGCTGAATTTGACGCTGCAAAAGATAAAATCATGATGGGTGCTGAACGTAAGACCATGGTGATGAGCGAGCAAGAAAAAGAAATGACGGCTTACCATGAAGCAGGTCATGCCATTGTAGGTCGTATGGTGCCTGAGCACGATCCGGTTTATAAAGTATCTATTATTCCACGTGGCCGAGCGTTAGGTGTGACAATGTATTTACCAGAGCAAGACCGTGTTAGCCATTCTAAAGAACTGCTTGAATCTATGATTTCTAGCCTCTATGGTGGCCGTATTGCAGAAGCCATTATTTATGGTGAAGACAAAGTAACTACAGGTGCAAGTAACGATATCGAACGTGCAACTGACATTGCTCGCAAAATGGTTACACAATGGGGTTTAAGCGAAAAGCTAGGTCCATTACTTTATGCTGAAGATCAAAACGAAATGTATATGGGTGGCGGCGGTGGTCGTTCTATGAGCATGTCGGATGAAACAGCCAAAGTAATTGATGCAGAAGTACGTTTATTCTCAGACCGCAACTATCAACGTGCAGAATCAATATTGAAAGAAAATATTGATATTTTACACGCAATGAAAGATGCACTGATGAAGTATGAAACTATCGATGCGAAACAGATTGATGATTTAATGGCACGTCAGCCAGTACGTGAACCACGTGATGCGCATGACCGTCATGAAGCTAAACCAGAAAAAGAAGGTGTTTCTAAAGATAAAGCAGTTGATGAAATCCAAAAACCAACTGACGAATCTAAAAAAGATGAGTCTAAGAAAGATGAGTCTAAGAAAGATGAGTCTAAAAAAGATGAAACAAACCTTGATGATAAAGCTGAATAATCGTTAAAATAACGTATCCAAAAGCCCCGAAGTTCGGGGCTTTTTTGTATCAGTTTGCTGTGATTAACCCAAATTACACTCAACAAACACATATTAAGGATAGCGATGAATAATAAAATTAACCTTGCGCGTGGTCGAACGCTTGACCTTAGCGAGCCCGTTATTATGGGAATAGTAAACGTTACTCCTGATTCATTTTCGGATGGTGGCCAGTTTTTTAATACGACAGCTGCGCTAAATCATGCGATGCAATTACTTGATGATGGCGCGACTATTCTAGATATTGGCGGCGAATCAACACGCCCAGGTGCCCCCGATGTTAGCCTTGAAGACGAACTGCAGCGCGTAATTCCGATTATTAAGGCTATTCGTGAGCAAAGTGATTGCATTATTTCAATCGATACCAGTAAAGCTGAAGTCATGCGTCAAGCCATTGAAGCCGGTGCGGATATAGTAAATGATGTGAGAGCTTTACAAGAGGACGATGCGCTTGCTGTCGTTGCGCAGTACCCTGATGTGGCGGTGTGCTTAATGCATATGCAAGGACAGCCGCGAAGTATGCAAAACGACCCTCACTATGATGATTTAGCAAGCGAGATAAATGACTTTTTTAACCAGCGAATCGCTGCATGCGAAACTGCTGGCATAAAGCAAAGCCAGCTAATATTAGACCCTGGTTTTGGCTTTGGAAAAACACTTAAACACAATTATCAAATATTGGCTCAATTTAATGACTACGCGCAGTTTGGCTTACCGCTGCTGGCAGGGTTATCACGTAAGTCAATGATTGGTAATTTACTCAACAGAGATACAGAAAATAGATTAGCAGGCAGTTTAGCTGGCGCATTAATAGCTGCACAAAATGGTGCGCATATTATTCGTGTGCATGATGTAAAAGAAACCGCAGACGTGCTTGGCGTATATCAAGCCTGCAAACAAGGAGTACTTTAAATGAAAGAAAGAAAATATTTTGGCACAGATGGTGTGCGTGGTTTAGTGGGGCAAGGACCTATTAATCCTGAATTTGCAATGAAACTAGGTTGGGCTGCAGGGCGTGTATTATCGCAACACGGTACAAAAAAAGTCATTATTGGTAAAGACACTCGTATTTCTGGTTACATGCTTGAAACCGCACTAGAGTCTGGTCTAATTGCAGCCGGTATTGATGTTATTTTACTTGGTCCTATGCCAACGCCTGCCGTTGCGTATTTAGCGCAAACGTTTCGCGCAGAAGCAGGTATTGTGATCAGTGCATCCCATAATCCTTACTACGATAACGGTATTAAGTTTTTTAATGGCCAAGGCTTAAAGCTAGATGATGTTGTAGAGCTGCAAATTGAAGCCATGCTTGACGAACCAATGACATGTGTAGCCTCTGATAAGCTAGGTAAAGCAACACGCTTATCAAGCGCTGATGGCCGTTATATTGAGTTTTGTAAAAGCCAGTTCCCACAAGGCTTATCTCTTGAGGGATTAAAAATAGTCTTAGATTGTGCCAACGGTGCAACGTATCACATAGCGCCTTCAGTAATGCGAGAGCTTGGTGCTGAGGTGATCACTCATGCGTGTGAGCCAAATGGGGTGAACATTAACCACGAATGTGGCGCAACTCACGTAGATACACTAAAGCAAAAAGTACTTGAGCATAAAGCGGATGTAGGTATTGCCTATGATGGCGACGGCGACCGTGTAATGATGGTTGATCATAATGGCCGTGTATTTGATGGTGATGATTTAGTTTATATTATTGCCTGTCAAGCTGCTCAAGATGACAACTTAGGTGGTGGTGTTGTTGGTACTGTAATGTCGAATATGGGCCTTGAGAATGCATTAAAAGCTAAAAATATTGCTTTTGCTCGCAGCAAAGTGGGTGACCGTTATGTGATGGAGCTACTGCAGCAAAAAGGCTGGAAAATAGGTGGTGAAAGCTCAGGTCATGTTTTAAATCTAGATTTGATTAGCACTGGCGATGGCATTATTTCAAGCTTGCAAGTACTTGCTGCTATGGTGGCACAAAACCGTACACTTCAAGATTTAGGCGCTGGATTTACTAAGTACCCAATGAAAATGATTAACGTGCGATACACTGCCGGTACCGATCCGACCCAAGCGCCAGAAGTGCTTGCTGCAGTGGCTGAAGTAGAACAAAGCTTAGCAGATAAAGGCCGCGTATTACTGCGTAAATCTGGTACTGAACCTGTTGTACGGGTGATGGTTGAAGCAGAACAAGAAAAAATAGTTATCGACAGCGCACAGAAAATAGCAGCGGTTGTCGAATCTATGAGCAAACAAACTGATTGATAACAATAACCTCTTGTAACTTTGGGCGAGTCGAGTTAATATCTCGCCCGCTTTCTAATATGGAGTGGAAAAATGGCAACACGCAAGGCGATGGTCGCAGGCAACTGGAAAATGAATGGCTCATTAGAGCTTGTTGAACAACTGTCTGATGCTATTAACAATGTTAAATCTGCTAAAGTAAACATTGTTTTATTTCCTCCGTTTCCACTGGTATCAGCAATGATTGCAAGTGGTGTAACTACCGGAACACAAACCGTTTCAGAGAATACACCCGGTGCTTTTACTGGTGAAGTAGATGCCCAGCTGATTAAACAGTTAGGTGCAAAGTATGTACTGGTTGGTCATTCAGAACGACGCAGCATATACAAAGAGAGTAACGATACCGTGGCGGCTAAGTTTGCTCGCGCACAACAAGTAGGTTTAACGCCTATTTTATGTGTTGGAGAGAGCGAAATAGAGCAAGAAAACGGGCAAACAGAACAGGTAGTTGCTGCGCAGATTGACGCAGTAATTAATAAATTAGGTGTAGCAGCACTGAAAGAATCTGTGATAGCATATGAGCCCGTTTGGGCTATAGGCACAGGTAAGACTGCATCGCCTGAACAGGCACAAAGTGTTCACAAATTTATCCGTGACAAAATTGCTTCACTAGACGGCGATTTAGCACAAGGGCTAACCATCTTATATGGTGGTAGCGTTAATGAAAAAAATAGCGAATTATTATTTGCACAAACAGATATAGACGGCGGGCTAATTGGCGGCGCAAGTTTAAAAGCAGAATCATTCACTGCTATCTGCAATAGTGCAAAAGGGACCGTATAAGATGTACGAAATTTTATTAGTAGTGTATTTAATTGTAGCTTTAGCGCTTGTTGGTATGGTTTTGATCCAGCAAGGTAAAGGTGCTGACATGGGCTCATCATTTGGTGCGGGCGCATCGTCTACTGTTTTTGGTTCTTCAGGAGCCGGTAACTTTATGACGAAAACAACAACAACTTTGGCAACAATCTTTTTTGTGTTGAGTATTGTTTTAGGTAACCTAACTGCCGGTCAAATTAAAAAGACTGACGAATGGGAAAACTTAGAAGCTGCTCCAGCTGTTGAAACTGTTAACCCAGTTGAAGAAGATGTTCCTGTAACATCAACTAAAGAGCAAAGCTCTGACGTACCAAATTAATTTAGTTTTAAATCGTTAAGTTGTTTATTTCCCTCAAATAAACATGCGGACTTAGCACTAAGCAATAGCTTAAAAAATGCGGATGTGGTGGAATTGGTAGACACGCTACCTTGAGGGGGTAGTGCTTTCGGGCGTGGGGGTTCAAGTCCCCCCATCCGCACCAAATACAAAAACCAGTAACAGTAATGTTACTGGTTTTTTTGTGCTTGAAATTTAAAATATTAAACAACTCTTTTTAGATTAATGTTGAACATTGGAGAGAACACTCTATATTTCAATTGTTAGTGTTTATAAAAGAATACTGCTGTATATTTAATTTTATGTATAAAAAGCGTCGAAAATTAAAAATAAAGTTAACATTTTTGCATCTTAAGCCGATAATAACTATAGATAATAAAACGGGGTAAATTAATATGGCTTCAGGTTTCTCTTTTAAAAACCTCAGCATTACTAAAAAAATACATGCAATTACATCTATAGCGATTATCGCATTCTTAGTAATTGTTTTGGTTAATTACTTTGCTATGAACGAAAATCGCATATCACTTGATGAAATGGAGAAATCTTCTTATAAAGTAGCCAAATTAACCCTGGCTAACGTAAGTATTTTAGAAAAGTTAGATGAGTTATACACTCAGGCTGTAACCTTTGGTGAACAAGACTTAGTAACAAAAGCGGGTGAAACTTATCAGCAGCTCACTACGAACTTAGACGCAATAGAAGCAATTAATGCATCATATGTTGATAGCGACACAAAAACGCGGCTGGCTAATTATGAGAAAATATCTTCAACTATCGCCAATGGTATGGTTAATGGCACGGCTGACTTTAGCAAAATACAACAACAGGCTCAGCTTAAAACAAGCCTTTTTGAGGCTGTTTTAACTAGCTTTAAAAGCGCGCAGCAAAAAGCAGATGATCGCTTTTTCCAACTTGTTGCTAATACAAAAGCACGCTCAGATGATGCGCTTAATTTAATGCTGCTTGTTGCGGTTGTATCATTAGTGCTGCTGTTACTTATGGCTATTTGGATTGCACGTAATATTGGTTCATCAGCCAGTGATGCCGCTAATAACCTGAGTCTTCTAGCAAGTGGCAAAGGGTCGTTAAGTACCAAGCTTGCCGTTAACTCTGAAGATGAAATAGGGCAGGTGTCTATAAACTTTAATGCCTTTATTAGCCTACTAAGAGAAACCGTTTTAGAAGTAATAGCGGTATGTGAACCGTTAATGGAAAATTCAACCCGGCTTGTGCAAGGAATGGAGCGAGCTGAGCGAGCAACCACTAAACAAACCACTGATGCCGATGTTGTTAAACAGTCGATGGAAGAAATGAAGCAAAGCGTTGGTGATATTTCACAATCAGCTGCGAGCGCATCTAATGCCGTGCAAACAGCAGAAAAAGAAGTAGATCAAAGCCGTGCGCAAGTAAAAATGTCTGTTAATGCGTCGCGCACTTTAAGTGATGAAATTAATATAGCGGCCAACACCATTAATAAGTTAGCAGATGACACTAAAAATGTATCGCAAATACTAAATGTAATCACCTCCATTGCCGAGCAAACAAACTTGTTAGCGTTAAATGCTGCAATAGAAGCTGCGCGCGCAGGTGAACATGGTCGTGGCTTTGCCGTGGTTGCTGATGAAGTCCGCGAGCTTGCATCACGCACAGCACAGTCAACCAATGAAATTCGTGAGCTATTAAGTACCCTAAGTGTTGCTGCCAATGAATCTGTAACGGCTATGACCTCTGCAAGAGACATGGCAACCGATAATGCCAGTGCAGCAGAGCAAACCGGTGTCTCGATTGAAAAAATAGCAGAGCAAATACTAGAAATTAATGGGATGAACTCGCAGATTGCAGCAGCAACTGAAGAGCAAACCTCAGTGGCCGCAATGGTTGTAGACAACGTATCTAATATGCATGTTTCATTTGAAGATACAATGAGCTCACTTAAAGCAGTAAGAGATGTGGCTAAAAACTTACATTACCTTTCAGATAACCTATTAGATGCAACTGCTAAGTTTAAAATTGAGTAGTCGTTAAGACACTACTTTAACGTTTTATGAAGGTTGTAAATGTTATAGATATAAAAAAGCCCGCAATAAAGTATTTATTGCGGGCTTTTGTTTTTAACCTAGTAGATTAATATTTACCTACTACTTTTACTTTATCACTTGCTTTAGCGCTGTCTATATAGCCAATTGCATCTGCATTAGCAGCTACAAAATCAATTACTGCTTGGTCGTTATCAAGTTTACCTGGAGGCGTGCCTTTACCAGTAAAAACCAGTTTTGACCAATAGGCATTTAATTGACTGCCTGATTTGCCAACAAGCTTGTCGTTAAATTCATCAGCTACTGCATTACCATTTTGGTTAACAGGATTTACTTTGGTACCATCAGCAAACGATTTGCTCTTGCCAAGGTATATTTTTTTAATATCATCTTGGCTCACTGCATTGGCATTAGCTGGATTTACAATTACAGCAACTTCAGCAAATGCTATTGTGCTACACAGTGTTAGCATGCTGGCTAAAATTAATTTTTTCATCATACGCTCCTATTAAAATACTAAATCAACGCCAACGGCGACTACGTCAGTTTCAGTATTTGTTATGTCATCTTCAAAGCGACTAAAATCTACTTTTAAGGCAGCCATTGGGTGGAAGTCATAGCGAGCACCAATCGTGTATACATTACTCTTAGCTTTAGAGCCTTCTAAAGCTTGGTTAAGACCTGCGTTTAAAGTTGGAACAGTTGGTAGTGCATTATAACGGCTGCTGTCGTGCTTATCGTCGTTGTTTTCGTATGTTAAGTGAACGGTTACCTCGTCCATACGGTAGCCTAAAGAGGTGTAGTATTGAGTTTGTTTAGCGAGTGCGCTGTTTTCAACTTCAAATTCTGTGTATTCGGCATCAAACAAGATATTGTTGTAATCGATTGAGAAACCGAAAGCGAGGAAGTAGCTATCATCCTCATTTATTGCTATATCATTTGCTTGGTCTGAAAACCCTGAACTACGAAGTGCTTGCTCAAGTCCATTAAGAGCCATACCTTCAGCCGTATCATTTTGAATACCGATACTCGTATCTGCAATGAAATATGCAGCGCGAGCACTAAACCAATCGTATGACAATGACCAGTTAACCCCGGCCATGTTGTTAAGCTCGGTATCTCCATTTACTGATACTACAGCGATATTATCGTCGAAGCTGCCATAAACAACTTGCACAGTCGAATCCCAATCACCAAGTTGAGTTGTATGTAATAAGCTTAGGCCATCATAGGTTGAGAACGGTAAGTTATATACAGACTGAGGCGGACGTACCCAGCGGTAGGTATAGCCAACATCTAAAAAGTCAGAATAGCGAAATAGAGGAAGACGCATTTTTCCTGCGCTTAATTGTAAGTCATCTGAGAATTCATATGTTAAGTACGCCCATTCAAAATCAGCGTCAAAATCATTTGCCCCGCGAGCTACTATCTGCGC
>NZ_BADU01000090.1:0-6656 GCF_000239875.1 Pseudoalteromonas sp. BSi20311
TGGTTACCTTCTGAATTTAATGTAGGCGGGCTTTATGCTGAGCAAGGTCATTAATTAAAAATAAATATTTACCACCGAGAACACAGAGCTCACAGAGAAATGCTTAAAAAACACCCATCTTCCTCTATGTAGCGCAAAGCGCCTCGGAACCCTCTGTGGTGAAAAATTGCTTTTAGCAGTAAATGTCTTTCGTAGCAGCGATTTTATATCGCGTCAGATTTAGGTCGTTAAGTATAGAGACGCGGGGTAAACCCGCTGCTACCAGTTTGATGTTTTACTTTCTCTTTTACTTCTCATTTTCTTCTCTGTGTTCAAAAGGTTTTAGCACTAGCTCGTTGCTCGTTACTCGAAACCCGTAGCCCGAAAGTTGTCTTGTCATTTATTTCCCTGTCAGTATTTATAACTTAATGCTAATGTTGAAGTTATAAATCGTGTCTTTAAAATAAACAATTTTAAACTCTTAGCTGATAGCTAGTAACGCGCCTTAAACTCTGGAGTAACCTATGTCTAATTGGATTGATGCCACGGTAAAGTCAGTTAAATGGTGGAATGACTCGTTATTTAGCATAACCGTTCACGCTGATGTAGAGCCGTTTAAAGCTGGGCAATTTACAAAGCTCTCTATTATGGACGGTGATAAACGTATCGCTCGCGCCTACTCTTATGTTAATGCCCCTCAAAGTCCTGATTTAGAGTTTTACCTCATCAATGTGGTTGATGGTTTACTATCTTCTCATTTAGCCACACTCAAACCAGGTGACACCGTATTAATAGAGCGCCGAGCAACTGGCTTTTTTACTCTAGATGAAGTGCCTGCGAGTGAGCAATTGTGGATGCTTAGTACAGGCACAGCTATTGGGCCATTTTTATCAATGTTACAGCAGAGCGAAGTATGGCAAAAATACAAACACATAAATTTAGTGCATGGTGTACGGCAAAATAGCGATTTAAGCTATCAGGAGCTTATTAACAAACTAATAAAATCAAATCCTAGTCAACTCAACTATATTCCGGTTGTTAGCCGTGAGGTGCCTTTACAAGGCTTAGCAGGCAGAATTACCACTGTGATTGAAAATAATGCTTTATATGAGCACGTCGGGTTATGGGCTACACCAAATAATGCCCAATTTATGCTGTGTGGTAATCCGCAAATGGTTAAAGACACCACAGAGTTATTATTGGCTCAAAATTATAAGCGTAATCGTCGAAAAGAGCCGGGACATATCACGGTTGAGCAGTATTGGTAGCTAGCTATAACGTTATAATAACTATCTCAGAGGCCTAAAATTTGCTATGTTGCGCTTTAATTGTATTTAGTCTTCGTACTTAGGAAATCCATGAAATCTTTATTTATTATTTGTGCCTGTTTATTGGCCGCTTTCACGTTAAATAGTCATGCTATAGAGCAATCAACACCGCTGAACGAGACCAAACAAACGCAGCCAGAAAATGCACCGCAACAAGACGCGCTTGATACATTAAGCCAAGAGGCTAATACACCAAAAAAGCCGGTTGTTGATAAAGTAAAAGCAGATGACTCTCAAGTACTTGGCAGCGAATCTACAAAGCCCGTTCAGCAGCCTAATAGTAAAGCGGATAAAGCCCAGGCTGTTGCGCAAGCTGAGCAAGCAGTTACACAAGCAAAAGAAGCACTCACAGCAAAGCAACAAGCCAAAGCAAAACAGTCGCGTGAGTCACTTGCTGTTGTTGAGCAATTAGTAAATGCTTACAACGCGCGTAACATTGAAGAATTTATTCGCATGTATGATGAAGATGTTGAGTTTTATATTTTCCCGAATGAGCTATTATTTAAAGGTAAAGAAAAACTAATAGCGCGTTATGGCATTATGTTTAAAAAACTTAAGTGTCTGCACTCATCACCAATCAAGCGTATTGTGCATGGTGATATTGTAATAGACCATGAACTGTCAGAAACCTGTTCAACGGATGCGAACGTTATAGATAAACGTTCAGAGCTTATATCAAGTTATCAGATCAAAGATGGTAAAGTGGTTAGGGTTTTATTTTTTAGGTAATTATTAATTATGCAGCTAAGTGACGAGAAAAAAATTCGTGTAATGTATCGAGTAGAGCCAGGTTGTTTAGGCCCTGATGGCGTAGACCACATTGAAGACTTTTGTCGCTTTGCGAACAAGCACATTAAATCGCCTTATTATGCGCAGTTATTATTTTTACCTCGATACGACAAGCAAAAAGATGAGCGCCAATACAGCGTTAAAAACCGCAATTTATCTCAGGTGCAGGCTAAAGCGTACTTAAATCATTTTGAAATTGACATAGAAGACTTTGAAGAGCAGCTAGACGAGCTGCTCTCTAAATCAATAGACTTATACTTCAAACGCTAGGGTCAGCAGACCCTAAGCTTCGTTTGAAACAATAGCATTAAAGCTATCGTTATCATGTAGGCTGGCAAAAGCACTTTCGTGAAGTAGCTCGTTTCGTAAGTTAGGCGAGTATTCAAGAGACATTTTTATATCAGCTAGGGCATCTGCATGTTCATGTGTTAAAGCATACGCACAGGCTCTTTGCCAATAGGCGTAACCGTAATCGCTGTCTATATCAATGGCTTGGTTGCAAAGTTCAATGGCTTGCTCAGTCTCATTTAGCTCTAATAATGCATCCGCTTTGTAGGCAATGGCTTCTACATCTTCTGGTTTACGTTTTAAAATCTCATCGAATATTTCAATTTTATTGGCAATATCACTTTCTAGGTTGGCTCGCATCCATAACGAATGAACTTCGTTGGTGATCGATATACGTTCTTGGTTACTGAGTATTTCTTCAGAACGTACACGCAGTTTCTCTTCTAAAATTTTCAAGCGGTCTTCGTACTCGTCAGTAATAACACTAACTCGAGTATTTACTATATCTTCTACTTTATTTTTTACATCACGTAGTGAATTCCAGCCCACCAATACTAAAATAGAAGCGGTGGCAGTAATAATAAAAAATACATTATTAATGGTATCTGTGGTGTAGGTAAGCGCCCGATCGGCGGTGTCTAACTGTGCATGCGTAACTTGTTTGGTCACGTCTTCACGCAGTTTTTGTTGATCTTGGCGAACCGACTTTAATTCGTCGAGAATATAACGCTCAAGTAATGGCTTATACATTGGCTCTTTTAGCTGCGCTAATTCACGTTGCTGTTGCTCATCCAAGGTCGCGGTGTTTTTATCAGCAGCTTGTACTGCAGATGAAGCACCTATAAAAACAATAAATAGTAAAAAATAAAAACGCATTGATATGCCTAGTTAAAAAATTAATTAATCGCTTTGCTAACTTTAACATGCGCACATCATTGGTACTAGGGTGGCAGCGCGCAATGCTAAATATATAGTGCCAGGTTTTACCCTGGGTAATTTTAAGGAGGACGTGACTTAATTATAGGCAAAAAAAATCCAGTCCAAAGTGGACTGGAAAAAACTACATCAACATCTCAGGGAACAATAGGAGATAAATCCTAGTGTATGTGCACCTACCTGAATTTTTACTTAACTAAATTCAAATAGATAAAAAATAAGGAAGAAATAAAGGTGCATAAGTAACTTATACACCTTTTATAACTATAATTTCATGGCGAAGGGGGGTATTCCATTGTGCACTTAAGAAAACCTAAGTCACTTTCAAACCCTTCAGCATACATTACGTGGCTATTTTTAATAACGATCATCTATTTTATAAAAAGTTTTAATATTCATTTTGCACTAAGCACACCGCTGGCAACATCATCATATTTATAAATGATTGTAATCGTTTTAAAGCATTACTTTGCCCTAGCGTATAAAAGCAGCTACAAGTATATTGAATAAGTAGAGACCATACATAAGAACGCTCCCAATTGGTGATTGCCAATAACAGTAAGCATAGGCGTTTTTATTTATTTTTTAAAAGGAGCTCAATATGGATAATCATAAAGCGGGTAAATGCCCGGTTATGCACGGCAGTAATACTACAACCGAAAACACCAATACAGATTGGTGGCCAAATTCACTGAATTTAGACATCCTTCATCAGCACGATAGTAAAACGACCCCCTACGATAGCGACTTTAATTACGCCGACGCTTTTAATTCACTCGACTTAGAGGCACTTAAAACCGACCTAAAAAATTTAATGACTCAAAGCCAACCTTGGTGGCCAGCCGATTGGGGGCACTATGGTGGCCTGATGATCCGTATGGCGTGGCATGCTGCGGGCTCGTATCGTTTAGCGGATGGCCGAGGCGGTGGCGGTACGGGTAATCAACGTTTTGCTCCACTTAACTCATGGCCTGATAATGCCAACCTCGACAAAGCTCGCCGTTTGTTGTGGCCAATTAAAAAGAAATACGGCAATAAGCTTTCATGGGCTGATCTGATTATTTTAGCCGGTAATATGGCGTATGAATCAATGGGACTTAAAACCTTTGGCTTTGCTGGCGGCCGTGAAGATATTTGGCACCCAGAAAAAGACGTTTACTGGGGCGCAGAAAAAGAATGGCTGGCCCCAAGTGATGAGCGATATACCCAGGTTGATAAACCCGACACCATGGAAAACCCATTAGCAGCAGTACAAATGGGCTTAATTTATGTAAACCCAGAAGGGGTTAATGGCAAGCCCGATCCACTTAAAACCGCAGATCAAGTTCGCGAAACCTTTGCCCGCATGGCCATGAACGACGAAGAAACCGCAGCACTCACCGTTGGTGGCCACACTGTAGGTAAAACTCACGGTAATGGTAAAGAAGAAAACTTAGGCCCTGAGCCAGAAGCTGCCGACGTGCATGAGCAAGGTCTAGGTTGGAATAACCATAAAACCCGTGGCATTGGCCGCGATACCATGACCTCAGGTATTGAGGGCGCATGGACAACCTACCCAACTAAATGGGATAACGGCTATTGTAAATTGTTACTCAATTACGAATGGGAGCTAACAAAAAGCCCTGCCGGTGCTCATCAGTGGGAGCCGGTTAATATTAAAGAAGAAGATAAACCCGTTGATGTGGAAGACCCATCAATTCGTTTAAACCCAATAATGACCGATGCCGACATGGCAATGAAGCTCGACTCAGCGTACCGTAAAATTATTGAGCGTTTTAATGACGATTTTGAGTACTTTACTGACGTATTTGCTCGCGCATGGTTTAAGTTAACCCACCGTGATTTAGGGCCAAAATCACGTTATTTGGGCGCCGATGTACCCAGTGAAGATTTAATTTGGCAAGATCCAATTCCAACGGTTGATTATACCCTGAGCGACGCTGAAATAACCGATTTAAAAGCGAAGCTACTTAATTGTGGATTAAGTGAAACCGACTTAATTAATACCGCATGGGATAGCGCACGTACTTATAGAGGCTCCGATCACCGTGGTGGTGCAAATGGCGCCCGTATTCGCCTTGCTCCGCAAAATAACTGGCAAGGTAACGAACCTGCGCGTTTAGCTAAAGTACTTAGCGCACTTGAAACACTGCAAGCGAGTTTAACTAAGCCTGTTAGTATGGCCGATTTAATTGTACTTGGCGGCACCGCTGCGGTTGAGCAAGCGGCTAAAAAGGCAGGGGTTGATATGACCGTACCATTTGCCCCAGGGCGTGGCGATGCTAGTGATGACATGACCGACGCAGAGTCATTCGAGCCATTAGAGCCAATTCATGATGGCTTTAGAAACTGGTTGAAAAAAGACTACGCTGTATCCGCCGAGGAGCTATTACTGGAGCGCAGCCAATTAATGAGCTTAACCGCACCAGAAATGAGCGTGTTACTAGGCGGTATGCGCGTACTGGGTACTAACTATGGCAATCGTGCTCATGGTGTATTTACCGATAACGTAGGCGTACTCAGTAACGACTTTTTTGTTAATTTAACCGACATGAACAACCGCTGGGAACCTGCAGCTAAAGGCGAGTACAACATAGTTGACCGCGCTAGTGGTAAAACTAAGTACACGGCTACGCGGGTTGATTTAGTGTTTGGTTCAAACTCAATTTTACGTGCATTGGCAGAGTTTTATGCTCAAGACGATAACAAAACCCGTTTTGTACACGACTTTATAAATGCATGGGTAAAAGTGATGAACGCCGACCGGTTTGATATTAAATAAACCTAAGTAAAATTTAAAAAGGAGCAGTAATGCTCCTTTTTTTTATATTATTCAAAGGTTAAAGGTTAAAGGTTAAAGGTTAAAGGTTAAAGGTTAAAGGTTAAAGGTTAAAGGTTAAAGGTTACGAGCTGCGAGGTGCGAGGTGCGAGGCGCGGGTATAGTTCAATGACCTAGGCCTGACGCGATATAAAATCGCTGCTACCAAGAACTATCACCACGTAGCAGCGGGTTTACCCCGCGTTTTTGTGTTTAATGACCGAGGCCTAAGTAAAATTTAAAAAGGAGCAGCAATGCTCCTTTTTTTATATTATTTGAAAGTTACGAGCCGCGGGCAACAGGCTGAGAGACGCGGGTAAAATGCAGCGCCTCATAACCTTCAGTGGTAAATAAATCACTTAAAAGTTATTTGCACAAAGAGCAAAGAATGAGTGCAAATGAGCAAAAAAACACAGCCTTTCTTTGCTTTTTTTATAAATAAATTACTAATTGCGTTTTAATTAATACTAAGCATAATTTTGGCGAACCCCGAACCCCGAACCCCGAACCCCGAACCC